>DATHJQ010000283.1:0-5316 GCA_035286505.1 Solirubrobacteraceae bacterium
TTGCGCGCAGCGCGACGCGCTGCCGCGCGGTGCCGTGCGGCCCGTTGCGCAGCTCGGCGCCTGTGCCCATGGCGCGCTCGCTGCCGCGCCGCCGCCGTCGCCTGCGCGCTGGCGGCGCGATAGGCCTGCACGTAGTCGTTCTGAATGGCGATCGCTTCGGGGTTGCCGGCGGCGATGGCTTCGGGCGCGACCGACTCGGGGTTGAGGTAGATCGCCGCTTCCAGCTCCTGCAGGGCGGCGCGCGGGCTTCGCGTGAGGTCGTACTCGCCGAGCGTCAGCCACGTCTGCGGGTTGGAAGGCTGCAGTCGCACGGCGCGCTGCAGCGTGGCGCGCGCGAACGCCGGTTTGCCGGCGGTGCGCTGCACGGCCGAAAGCGTGAACAGCGCCTGCGCTGACAGCGGGTCGTGCGAGACGGCGCTCTGCGCGGAGGCCAGCGCGCCGCGCGGATCGCGCGCGAGCTGCGCGAGCGCCTGTTGCGAGGCGTCGGCTGAGCGCTGCGGCTGCCACTGCGCCCACGCCGCGAGCAGTGCGCCGACGACGATCGCCGCGGCGACGACGATGCGCAACGGCCCGAGCGCGCTCGGGCGCAGCCGGACGCGCAGCTCCTGCATGCCCGACGGGCGCCGGGCGCGGGAGCGAGGCGTCGGCGTCGTATCGCCGGGAGCGACCGCGCCGGCTGGGGCGACGGTGGCTGACGGGCGCGCTTGCAACGGGCCGCGCCCGGCCAGCCACCCGGCGCACAGCAGCGCGACGCATGCGTTGCCCGGCACGTACCACGTCCAGTCGGCCAGCGAATGGATGCCGAAGACGACGACGATGCAGAGCATGGTGAGCGCGCCGACGCGCTCGGCCGTGTAGGCGGCAGGACGGCCTTGGACGGCGAGGCGCCGCCACGCCGGATGATCGCCGTCGCCGTCGCGGGCGAGCCAGCCGCGCACGCTCGCCCAGCTGGTCCAGCGCCGGTTGAACGGATGTGTGGCGCGACCGGCGGTGGCCAGCCACACGAACAGCAGCACCAACGTCACGGCGAGGCCGACGATGCCCAGGTCGGCGAGCGTCTGTACGACGTAGCCGTGCGCGTGGCGGACGTCGAGCGTCTCGGTGCGATAGCGCAGGCGCGCCGTGGCGTAGCCTTCCGCGCCCGCGCCGAGCGCGGGGTGCGCCTTGAACGCCTTCAGCGCCTCGTTCCAGTAGCGCGCGCGTACGCTGCCGACCGCGGTCAGGCGCCCAGGCGTGTTCGGCGGCACCGCCGCGTGCGGATCGGTCAGCGAGTGCACGTCATGGGAGATGCTGCCGGTGAAGCCGCGATGGCTGGCCGCGAGCGCGCCGGCGAACGCGAGGATGACCACCGCCAGCAGACTCAGCAGCAGCGCACCGGCGCGTCTACGGCTGATGATCGACGGCGCGTTGCGCCCGGTCCAGAAGCCGAAGGCGAGGCCGACGAGCATCAGCAGCAGGAGCATCACGAGGATCAGCGCGCCGAGCCTGTGTCCGGCGCTGGTGCGCGCGGCGAGCTGCACGCTGTCGGTGTTCAGCGCGTGCGTGGAGAAGGCCCAGGCGACGACCGCGCCCGCCAGCACGGCGCCGCTGATCAGGATCGCCGCCGCGCGCAGGCGAAGCGGGACGACGCAGAACCACAGCGCCAGCCCGAGCACGAGCGCGACGAGCGCGCCACGCGAGTAGGCGAGCATCAGCGTGAGCAGCATCAAGCCCATGGCCGGGTAGGCGAGCGCGCTGACCAGCGCATGGCCGGCTCGGCGCGCGCCGAGCCACAGGCAACCGATCGCTCCCATCGCCGCCGTCAGGCCGATCGCGTTCCAGTAGCTGTACGGCGCGCGCAGCCGCGAGTAGATGTCGCCTGCGTCGAACTGCGCTGGGAACACCTTGGTCAGCAGCGCATAGCCGCAGACGACCACCGCCGCCAGCACGACGCCGCCGAGCACGGCCGGCCAGCGTGCGGGAAGCGTGCGCGCGAGCACGATGCAGGCGCCGAACACGCCGCAGTAGGCGAGCATCCGCCCGGTGTCCTTGAAGCTGTCGTCCGGCTGCACCGACCACACGACCGACAGTGCCGTGAGCGCGGTGAATGCGAGCAGCAGCGCCAGCGGCCAAGCGCCGTAGGCGCGCATGCCCGCGGGGCCCAGCAGCACCGCCGTGGCCGCGATCAGGCCCGAGCCGAGCATGAGCGCGATCTCGACGGTGGTCATGTCGCTGAGGTTCAGCCCGCCGCCGGCGACGAAGGCGACGAAGCAGAGGACGCCGGCGACCAGCAGCGTCGGCAGCCATGCATCGGCGCGCGCGAGCCAGCGCTCGCCCCGCCCCGCCCGGTCGCGTCGCGTGCCCCCATCGACGCGTCGCTCGGGTGCGTCGCGGGCGCCCGCGCCCACGTCGGCGCCGAGCGGAGCGACGCCGCCCGCCGCGGCGGGCGGCTGTTCAGCCGGCGCGGTGTGCACGCACGACCTTTCCGATCGCGCGCCCGCCCAGCGCCGCCGCGCAGGCGAGCAGGAAGGCGAGCAGCGCCAGCAGCGAGTCCGGCAACGAGCTGAGCGCCGAGGAGACGTTCGCGTGCACCACGCCCGGGTGCACCAGCTGGTTGCCGACGCGCAGCGGGCCTGCGCCGGTCTTGGGCACCTGGTTCAGCGCGTTTCGCTCCGACGCAGACAGCGGTGTGGCGACGGCGCCCGGTCCGCCGCCGCTCGAGCCCGAGCCGCCGCCGGCCGCCGCGAGCTGCGCGCGGCGGATCAGGTTGGCGCAGTCGGAATACTCTTCGACTTCCGTCGGCAGCTCCTGCAGCGCGCGGCGATATGCCTGCTGGCTGTAACCGCTGATGCTCTTGCCATGCGTGCAGCGTTCGATGATCTTCGTGCCGATGTCGGCGCTCGCCGTCGTCGCGACGCTCGCGAGCACGACCAGCGCGCCGATCAGTGCCAGGCCGGTGGCGCGGCTCTGAGAGAGGGCGATTCTCATACGTGAGCGACGCAACGCTACCAACGCCCGCGGGCGAGGCCGACACTCGCCAGCGCCTCGCTGAACCCCTGCGCCCATGCGTCGTGGCTGTATGCGCGCACATCCTCGGCCGCTTGGCGGCCGAGCCGCGCGCGCAGCGCCGGATCGCCGGCCAAGCGCCGCATCGCCACGGCGAGCGCCGTGCTGTCGCCGGCGGGCACGACCAGGCCGTTGACGTCGTGGCGCACCAAGCCGCCGGCGACCGCGCCCACGGCGTCCGAGGCGACCACCGCAAGCCCGCGGTTCATCGCCTCGTTGATCACGAGGCCCCAAGGCTCGCGAAAGGTGCGCGTGGGTATCGACGGGAGCACCAGCGCGTCGCTTGCCGCATAGATGTCGCGCAGCTCGCTTGGCGCGACGGCGTCCAGCGAGACGATCGCGGCGTCGCCGTTGCGTCGCAGGCCCGCCGGCGCGAATGCCGTCGCGCCCATGCCGGCGCCGACGAGCACGAGCGCGTTCGCCGGCGCCGGCAGCTCGGCCTGGCGCCACGCCTCGATCAGCACGGCGACGCCCTTCTCGCGTGCGTCGCGGCCGACGAACAAAAAGCGCGTGTCGGCGCTCGTCGGCCAGTCGCGCAGGCTGGGCGGGCTCGCTCGTGCGCTCCAGAAGTCGTTGTCCACCGACTGCGCGGCGACGAACACGTTGCGCGCGCCGCGCGAGCGCACGTACGCGCTGACGTGGGGGCCGTAGGTCACGACGGCGTCGGCCGAGCGGTACAGCCGCCGCAGCGGCAGGTAGCTCAGCGTGTGCACCGCGCTGCGCGGGTGCGCCCACAGCGACGCCCACAGGATCAACGGCACGCGCCCGCGCCGTGCGCCCGCCCATGTCGCCAGCAGCGCCAGACGTCCGCCCGTCGAGCAGACGACCGCGCGATAGTCGCCGCCGCCCGCCAGCGCGAACAGCTCGCGCGGGCGAACCTGTCGATGAGGAAAGGGCACCTCTTGCGCAAACCCCGCGCCGCCGTGCTTGTAGCGGCCGCCGAACAAGGCCAGCTCGATTCCCTCGCGCTCGTGCAGGCGCGCCAGCGCGCCCACGCGATATGCGTGCGCGTGGCCCGTGACGAACAGCACGGGGTTCATCGGAGGGCTTGCTCGTAGGCGGCGAGCGTCTGCTCGCCGCAGCGCTGCCACGTGAAGTTCGCCAGCACGGTGGCGCGCGCGCGCTGGCGCGCCTCGCGCAGCCGGTGCGGGTCTGACAGCAGCTCGTCGATGCGCTGTGTCAGGCGCTCGATGTCGCCAGGCGGCACGAGCACCATGCCATCGCCCGCCGCGGCGATCTCCTCGGGCCCCGGCTCGCCACGGCAGCCCAGCGCCGGGACGCCACCGGCCATCGCCTCGACATAGGCCACGCCGAACGCCTCCTCGGTCGACGGCATCGCGAAGAGCGTGCACTCGCGCGCGCGCTCGATCGCCTCCGCCGGCGCCAGCTGGCCGTGGAAGTCGACGCGGTCGCCGACGTCCAGGCGCGCGGCGAGGCTTTCCAGCGTTGCGCGCTCCGGGCCGTCGCCGATGATCGCGTAGCGCAGCGTGGGGTGGCGCGGGGTCAGCACGGCCAGCGCACGCAGCACGTCGGCGTGACGCTTTCGCGCGACCAGGTGAGCGACCGTCACGAGCGTGGGCGCCACGCCGCGCACCGGCGGCCTGGCGGCCGTCGGGATGTCCGTGCCGAGATGCACCACGCGCGTCTCGCGCGCGCCGTGCGCGCGCGACAGCTCGGCAATGCCGGCGCTGTTGGCGAGCACCAGGCGCGCCTGCGCGAGCGCGCGATGAACGGCCTGTCCGCCCGCCGGCACCTGCCCGGCTGTGTAGAGGACGTCGCCGCCGTGCACCGAGATCACCAGCGGCGCGTGCGTGGCGCCCAGCGCGCGCACGCGGCGCACGGCGTCGCCGGCCGGCACGGCGTTGTGCGCGTGCACCAGCTCAAACGCGAACGTGCGGCGCATGTGCGCCATCGCCAGCGCCAGCGGCGCGGTCGCCCACGCGCCCCACGAGGCGTAGAAGCGCCGGCGCTCGGGCGACACATAGGGCACGTAGGCGATCGACAGTCCGTCGCGCGTCTGCGCGCGCGGCTCGCGCGCACGCTGCTTCAGCGCGGCGAGGGCCGCCGCGGGTCCGGCCGCCAGCGAGGAGCGCGGCGGGACGATGCGATGGAGCACGAGCACGCGCACCTCCGCGCCGGCGTCGCGCGCGGCCAGGGCCTGGCGATGCGCCCACACGCCCATCACCGGGTCGCGGCGGCTCGGGTAGAACTCGGCTAGGACGAGGACCTTCACCAGCGACCGTACGTCGTCACGGTGCGCCGCGCGTCCTG
>DATHJQ010000284.1:0-2442 GCA_035286505.1 Solirubrobacteraceae bacterium
CGCCCGACTCACGGTGCTCTAGCGGAAGATCGAGCACCGCCACCGTCGTGTCGTCGCCGCGGCGGCGCAAGTCCAGCTTCGCGTCGCCACGGTAAAGCGCTTCCAGGCGCTCGCGGATCGCGGCGATGCCGCTGCCCTCGCCGTCCGGCACGAAGCCCGCGCCGCCGTCGGCGATCGTGAGCAGCAGCCGGCCTTCGAAGACACGCGCGCCGATGCTGATCGTGCCCTGCGCTCGCGACGGCTCGAGGCCGCGGACGATCGCGTGGTCGATGAGCGGCAGCAGCATCATCGGCGGCATGCGCAGTCGCGCCGCTTCCGGCGGCGTCTGCGTGCGCACCGAGAGCCGCTCGCCAAGACGCAGGCGGACGATGTCGAGATATGCTCGGGCGAGCTCGATCTCCTGCGCGACCGTCGACGAGGTGTCGCGCATCAGCGGCATCGCCGCCCGGAGGTAGGCGATCAGGTCGTCCAGCATCCGCGCGGCGAGTTGCGCATCGATCTCGTAGAGCCGCTCGACCTGGGCCAGCGTGTTGAGCAGGAATTGCGGCTCGACGCGCGCCTGCATCGCCTGCAGCCGCGATTCGAGCGCGAGCCGTGACCGGCGGATACGGTCGAGCTCGGCGTCGCGGAGAAGTTGCGCGGTGTTGCGCGCGGCGCGACGGTCGGCGTAGAGGAACACCACCGCGCTGCCGATCAGCAGCCAGTGCGTCAGCGCGAAAATCGGCCAATAGAAGAGCGCCGGCGTGCCGTGCAGCCACGTGTAATTCGCCGGCCAGGCGTTTGGCATCACGTATGTCCGAAAGGCCCAGTTGAACGGCTCGCTGAGCGCGATGCCGACCACACAGCCGGCGAGCGCCGCGAGCACGTACGCCCGGCGCCGCCGCGCCCCTTCGTCGACGGCGCGGTCGGCGATCGCGATGGCGACGAGCAGGCACAGCGCCTTCACCTGGTCCGCGATCAGACTCTGCAGCATCATGTGCATGAGAGGCATGCTCTGCGCGATGCGGGCGATCGGGTGGATGAACACCGTCCAGCTCCACGCGGTGAGCGCGAGGCCGAGGAGCATCGCCGCACGGATCTGCGGCCAGCGAAGGGCGCGCAGCGCGTCGATCGCCAGCGAGGCAAGGCGGCTCGCCGGCGACGCGTCGGCCACGGCGGTCACGTTCATAACGTGTGGGCCTCCGCGCGGGCCGGCACGTACGGCAATGCAATTGTCGCCACGACGCCGCGCGGCGAGTTCAGCGCGAGCGTCAGGCTCGCGTCCTGACCGAACTGCGCGGCGAGCCGCGCCCGGATGTTGGCGAGGCCCGCGCCTGCGCCGCCCGACTTGGTGAAGCCTCCTCCCGTGTCGGCGACCTCCACGCGCAGACGGTCTGCCTCGATGCGGGCGCGAACGTCGATGCGGCCGCCCGCAGGCACCGGGGAGAGCCCATGCTTGATGGCGTTCTCGACGAGGGTCAGCAGCATGAGCGGCGGGAACCGCGCGCGGCGCAGCGCGTCGTCGGCATCGATCGCGTAGGCAAGCCGACGCCCCATGCGGATCTGCTGGATGTCGAGGTACGCCATGACGTGGTCGAGCTCGCGCCCGAGCGTGGAGCCGGTCGCCCGCATTTGCGGCAGCGCGACGGCGAGATAGGCCTTGAGGTTGCGCAGCATCCGGGTGCCGGCCGCACGATCGGTTTCATACAGGCGCTTGACGTGCGCCAGCGTGTTGAAGAGGAAGTGCGGTTCGATCTGCGCTTCGAGCATCTGCAGCCGCGCTTCCGCCGTCTGCTCGTCCATGCGCGCCGAGTCGACCGCGCATTGCGCGATGGCCGCAGAGTGGTCGGCCTCGGTGCGCGTGTAGAGCCAGGCACCGGCGATGACCATGCCGACGACGGCGTAGCGTGCCAGATCCTGGGCGATCGAGAGCATCGAATCGGAAAGCCCGTAGTCCACCACGGGGAACGGGCCACTGGTCCCCGGCCCCAGCTCGAGCGTGAGCGAGGCGAGACAGATCGCAAGCGCGACTGCCATGAACGCGCCCGCGTATTGCGCTCGGCCGGGGTAACGGCTGACCCAGATCGCCGCGAGCAGCATCACAACGTCGATCAGGAAGTTCGCCTCGAGCGCGGCGGCGGCGAGAAAGGCCGCGACGCAGACAGCGACGAATGCGCTCGCGTACTGCGCTCGCCCGGGCCTGGCATAGAGATGACGGGCCCAGACCGCAGCGAGCAGCAGGCCCAGGCCGATGACGAAGTTCACCTGGAGCGCTTCGAAAAAGTAGCCGAGCCACTCCGCAAACGGCTTGACCACCAGCGACTGGGATGTCTGGTTCAGCGACTGGATCAGCGACGCCACGGCGACGATGAGCAACCCGGCGCGGTTCAGCCCCTCGAAGCGGCGCGGCTCGCGTGGACTACGCACGCGCTCACCGGCATTCGGCTGAATGCCCGCGTACGA
>DATHJQ010000285.1:0-2326 GCA_035286505.1 Solirubrobacteraceae bacterium
GTCAGCGCGTCGGGCGGTCCCGGCTGCGCCTCGCTTTCCGGGTGGGCCTGCTCGCCGTGCGTGTTTGCGATGCGCAGGGCGATCACGGCCGACGCCGCCAGGAAGACGCTGCTGGCCAGCAAGGCGCGATGGAACCCCGAGGTGAGGGCGTCGGCCGGCGAGGCATGGCCGGCCAGCAGATGGCCGGTGCGCGAGGTGGCGATCGCGGAGAAGATCGCCAATCCAAGTGCGCCGCCGACCTGCTGGGACGCGTTCAGCAGCGCCGCGGCCAAGCCGGCTTGTTCACCCGGCACGCCGGCGTTTGCGGCGGTCGTGACGCTCACGAACACCGCGCCGAGACCAAGGGACATGATCATCATTCCCGGCAGCAGATCGCTCACATAGGACCCGTGCACGGGGATGCGCGAAAGGTAGTAGACGCCGCCCGCGGCGACCAGCGAGCCGACGACGACGACCGGGCGCGTGCCCAGTCGCGACTGCAGCTGGGAGGCGATGCCGGCGGAGATGCCGACACCGAAGGTGAGCGGTAGATAGGCCGCGCCCGTCTGGATCGGCGAGTAGCCGAGCACGTTCTGCATGTACAGCGTGAGGAAGAAGAACATCGCGAGGAAGCCCGCGAAGGCGATCAGCTGGGTCGCATCGGCGGCGGCGAGACCCCGTACGCGGAAGATCGAAAGAGGCAGCAGCGGGTGCCTGTGGCGCCGCTCGTTGATCAAAAAGGCCACCAGCAGCGCGAACGCTCCGGCGAGCTCGGCGCTCGTCCTGGTCGATCCCCACCCTTGAGTCGGCGCCTTCACCAGCGTGAACACCAGGAGCAGCATCCCCGTCGTCGCGAGGATCGTTCCGAGGACGTCGAAGTCCGCCAGGCGCGCGCGGTGTCGCTCGCCGCCGATCAACCGGAAGATCGGTCCGAGCACGAGCAGGCAGGCGAGCGGATTGACGAACATCACCCAGCGCCACCCCGGCCCTTCGGTCAGCGCGCCGCCAAGGAGCACGCCGGCGGCCGAGGCAAGGCCGCCGACCCCGCCCCATACGCCGAGCGCCTTGTTGCGATCCGCGCCCTCCTTGAAGCTCGTCGTGAGGATCGAAAGGGCCGCCGGGAGCGTCATCGCGGCGCCCAGGCCCTGCGCGAGGCGGGCGCCCACGAGGACGGCCTCGCTCTCGGCGAAGCCGCCGATCAGCGATGCCACTCCGATGATCCCGACGCCGCAGACGAGAACCAGCCGCCGTCCGAGCAGGTCGGCGGCGCGCCCGCCGAGCAGCATGAAGCCGCCGTAGGTGAGCAGGTAGCCGCTCGGGACCCACTGCAGGCCCAGCTCGGAGAAGTGCAGGTCGTCGCGGATCGAGGGCAGCGCGATGTTGACGATCGACGCGTCGACGAAGTCGAGAAACGCGACCGCAGCCAGCAGTGCGAGCGTGAGCTTGCCGCGGCGCGTAGCCAGGAACGTCGGTTGCGGTGTTGCTGATGACATGTCGGGGGCCTCCGGCTTGCAGCCAGATCGTAGGTCGGAGATATTATTGATAACACAAACTATTGTGGCACCCCAGCAAATCTGCCAAGATCGGTGAATGGCGAGTTCATCCACCGACTCGGCGGTCGTCGAGTTCGCCGGTCAGCTCTTCTTTCGGCTGTGGCGGGCATCGCACACGCGCATCACGCCGCCGCTCGAGTCGCTGCACCTGACGCCGGCCCTGTTCGCCCTGCTGAACGTGCTCGGCGCTCGCGTCGGAGCCATCCAGCAGGAGATCAGCTCGGCGATGGGCGTCGACCCGAGCACGATCGTCTCGCTGATCGATCAGCTCGAAAGCGCGGGGCTCGCGACGCGCCGTCCGCATCCCAAGGATCGTCGCGCGCGCGAAGTCGCCATCACGGCAAAGGGCCGCCGCGTTCTGGAGCGAGCCCGGCGAATGGCCGTCGAAGTCGAAGACGAAGTGCTGGGCGGCCTCACGGCCGCCGAGCGTCGCCAGCTCCTCACGCTCCTGCGACGCGCCTTCGACTCGGCGCCCGAGCAGCCGCCGTGGCGTGCGGAGGACGCGGGCTAGCCCGGAATACGCCGGCGCCATTGCGTGCGGCCGGCGCCCCGCCTCGACGGGTCGCAGTCAACCGAACAGCAGCGGCAGGGACGGCCGTTACCGTGTAGCGGTCCGATGCCCACCGATCGAGCCGCGACAGGCGATGCACCCGACGCCAACGTGCCCACACCGCCTCGCGAGCGCGCTGCCTGGCTGCTCGCCGGCGCCCTCGCGCTGCTCGGGGCGGCCGTGCTCGTCGGGGCGCTGCTGCTCGGGCGCCCAGGCTCGCCGTCCGCCACGAGCGCCCCGCCGC
>DATHJQ010000286.1:0-8699 GCA_035286505.1 Solirubrobacteraceae bacterium
ATTGCCGAGAATTCCGCTGGCTGTTCCGGCAGGCTCGAGGTAACTGTCACGGGATAGCCGAGAGAGCGAAGATACGTCGCCGTCAGCTGTCCGGCCCGCGAGATTTGCGGCTGCGCTACGACCAGCACCCGACCCTTCGACGCATCTGCCCGCTGGGCACCGATTCCGGCGAGGCAGCCAATGACCAACAGCAGGAAGATCGACACGCTCGCGGCACGGGCGAGCACTGCCCCGTGCATCGTCCGGCGTCGTGCTCCGATTGCGTACGTTTGCGTCATCCCAGGCTCCCTCTCCTCCGCGTCAACTGTCGATCCCTCGTATGCCGCAAAACGCGACCAGCCCATCGGTCGCCAAGCGGGCTGCGCGCTTCACCGGCTGGTCGCCTGGTCCCCCAAACAACGGCTGCCGAAGATAGACGTCGAAGTACGCAATGGTCAATGACCAGTTCGCGATAAATATCGCAGACCATTTGTCCGCCCTCCGGCCGAAGTGGTCTGACATTTAAAAACAGTATTGGCCCTTGCCTGGTCTGCGACTCGGCCCTACTCTCCCGCGGCACGGTTCGCAGGGCAGGCGCAAAAGCCAGCACCGTCGACACCGGGAGGGATCGGATAAGGCGTAGCTGCTTTCTTCAGAGGTTTGGAGATGGCGGCTGTGCAATCAGCGACGTCGGACCGGAGGACACCGGTCGGGGGGAACCATGGTGAATGCAAGGAGATATTTGACGGCGATCGGTGCGATCGCGGTTTTGGCGGTGCTCGTCGGATCGACCGCGTCGAACGCTTTCGCGAACACGGTGTTCGTGTCGAACACGGCGCCGCTGTCGACCAGCGGACGCAGTTGCGAAGCCCCGCGGTACGCGACGATTCAAGAAGCCGTCGACGCCGTGGAACCGGGCACGTCGATCAAGGTGTGTCCCGGCACCTACGCGGAACAGCTGGTCATCGAAAAGAGCGTCAAGGTCATCGGCGCCGATCCGGCCACGCCCCCAACCGTCACCGCCCCGGAAGTCGTCGCTCACCCAACCGGCCCGTGCGCGACCGGCGCCGAAGCCGACATCGAGGTCATGGTGTGCGCGGCCTCGCCGGTTAGGTTGTCGAACCTTCACATCGATGCACGCTTCTCCGAGCCGACCTGCGCAGGCGAAATGAAGCCGTATGGGGTGCTCGTGGGCGGTGGCGCAACGTTGACGGCGACGCACGACGAGGTGCTCGCCCCCAACCGCTGCTCCTCCGGCGTCGGCGTCGCGGTCGGGACGACGGACGCGGTGGAACAGACCGGGCACGCCACGCTGCGCGCGGTCTCGGTCAGCGGCTATTCAGGACGCGGCATCGCGGCCACCGGCGCGGGTTCGAGCGTGCGCGTGATCGCCAGCGACGTGCATGGAGGCACCGAAGGCTCGTCCGCCCCGACCGGTATCGAGATCAGCCGAGGCGCGACGGGTGCGGTCAAAGGCTCGACCATCGCTCGGAACTCGCTTGTCGGCAGGACCCTCGGAACGGGCATCCTCGTGGACCGAGCCGCGCCCCCCGTGGTGATCGCCAACGACACGCTCGAAGAAGACGGGATCGGCGTGCATCTAGCGAGCGGCGCGACGACCGCGCCGAGCACACCGGAACTGATACTCCGGCGCAGCCGCATCCTCAACAGCGATAGCACGGCGCTGCTGTTGGAACAGGGCACCGCGTCGATTGCCCACAACCTGATCGAAGGCGGCGAATACGGCATCAAGATTCTGCAGTTCGGCTCGCAGCCGTTTGCCGTGGACGCAACGGCAGCGTACGACACGATCAGCGGCATGCAGGGAGCCGCTATCTACGTGGTGTCCGATCACGCCGCCAGCGATCCGCCCGGCGACTTCCTGATCAAGAACAGCGCGATCTCCAACAACGCCGCTGAAGTCATCAACGAAAGCAGCACCTTCACGGTCACGAGGTCCAACGACACGTGATCGCAACGGTCACGCAGGGTCGCCGTTCGGGGCGCCCCTGCGTGACACGGGAGGAGTGACCGGTCGAGGGAGGGAGGGAGGTGACGGGGGAGAGAAGACCCTCCCTGTCGCCAGGCTGTCGCGGTCGCACGAAGCAGCCACGGCCGCCGGTCTCCTCCGGGCGCTAGACCGATCTCTCATGCTCCGGCGCTCGCGAGTAGGCGCTGCACCTCCTCGTCGCGCACTTGCGAGAAGTCCTCATACCACCAGCCGACGGAGCGCAGCTGTCGTGGTGTGGTCAGGCAGACGACGTCGTCGACGAGGCGCTGCAGCGCCGCGCACGTCGCCGCCGGCGCGACCGGCACGGCGATGATCGTGCGGCGCGGGCGCTGCTTGGCGACGTCCAGCGCACAGGCCAGCATCGACGAGCCGGTGGCCAGCCCGTCGTCGACCACGACGATCGCCCTGTCGGTCAGCGCCAGCGCAGGCCGATCGGCTCGGTACAGCCGTTCCCTTCGCTGCAGCTCGCGGCGCTCCTTGCGCTCGACCGCCTGCAGCTCCTCGAGGGAGAGCTCCAGGCGCGACACGAGCGCCTGGTCGATCACGCGCGTGCCGCCGCGTGCGATCGCGCCGAATGCCAGCTCCTCGTGGCCGGGCACGCCGAGCTTTCGCACCATGTACACGTCAAGCCGCGCGCCGAGACCGCGTGCGACCTCGTAGGCGACGGGAACGCCGCCGCGCGGCAGGCCCAGCACGATGGCGTCGCGGTCGGCGCGCGCGTGCAGCTCCTCGGCGAGCAGCCGGCCGGCCTGGCGGCGATCTCGAAATGCAGGTCCTCGCACGAGCTTCACGTTCGCTGGAGGCTCGATCGTATCCTTGCCGTCAAACGATCTCGACCGGCGCGTGGCGACCGCGAGCGCCCGCGAGCGCCGCGCAAGCGCGACAATCGACCGATGAGCGGCCCTGAGCTCGGCCTTGCGCTATCGGTCTTTTTGGCCTGCGCCGTGGAGGCGGTGGAGGCGCTGACGATCGTGCTGGCCGTGGGAACGACGCGCAGCTGGTCGTCGGCCATGAGCGGCGTCGGCGCGGCGATGTTCGCGCTGGCCGTGCTCGTGCTCGCGCTGGGCCCTGCGCTCACCTCGCTGCCGATCGACGTGCTGCGGCTGCTCGTCGGCGGCCTGCTGCTGGTGTTCGGCCTGCAATGGCTGCGCAAGGCCGTGCTGCGCCGGGCGGGGCTGAAGGCCAAGCACGACGAGCTGCAGACCTACGCTGAGCAGACGGCGGCGGCGCGTGCGGCCGGCAAACGGCCTGCACGGGTGGACGCCTACTCGTTCACGCTGGCCTTCAAGGGCGTGCTGCTCGAGGGCCTGGAGGTGGTGTTCATCGTGCTCACCTTCGGCGCCAACCAGCACCGCGTCGGCCTCGCGGCTGCGGCCGCGGGACTCGCCGTCCTGGCAGTCGTGGCGCTTGGCGTCGCGGCCAGGGCGCCGCTGGCGAGCGTGCCCGAGAACACGATGAAGTTCGCCGTCGGCGTGATGCTCAGCTCGTTTGGCACGTTCTGGGGCGCCGAGGGCGCCGGCGCGCATTGGCCCGGCGGCGACGCGGCGCTGCTGGCGATCATCCCCGGCGTTCTGCTGGCGGCGCTGGCGACGGCCTCGATCGCCGCACCCGACGACCGGCGGGCGTGGCCGCTGCGCCGGCCAACGCCCGGCGGGTTGACGAGGCGGCCGTGAACACGGCCCGCGCCCGGACCCTGCTGAGCGGCGTGTGGGACTTCGTCGTCGGCGACGACTGGCGCGCGGCTGTGGGCGTCGTGGCCGCGCTGGCGCTCACCGCGCTGCTCGCCGGCGCCGGCGTCTCGGCCTGGTGGGTCATGCCGATCGCCGTGCTCGCACTGCTCGTCTGGTCGGTCCGTCGTGCGGCGCGCGAGGCGGCGCGACGGCCGGACGCGTGAAAACCATTAATTATTTAATTATTAATATCTTGATGGGCCGCGAGCGGCGAGGCTGCTCTTTAGCCGCGCAGCTGTGCCCGGCGCGGCCAAACACCGCGCCGGGGACGTGTCGCGCTAAGGGCCGGTGAACGTCCCGGCGTAGCACGGTCCGTGGTTGCAGTTGTCCGATTTCTCAATCGCTCCGTTGAAGAAGTCGGACACGAGCTGCTGCTCGGCGGTGGCCGCGCGCGGCGCGCCGTGCGGGTCTTCACCGCTGCGGTTGGGCAGGTTCTCGTACAGCGGCGGTTCGGTGCCGATGAATTTGCCCGAGCCGGGCGAGCTTTCGCGAATCGGCCCGATGTCCCAGTAGTAGGCGGCCGAGCCGGTGAACGGGTAGGAGTGGATCGTCGGCACGTCCCACAGCACGTTTGTCATCGGCCAGCGGCCTTTGTACAGAACGGGCCTGTGCGCCGACGCGCCCACCGTACGAGCCTCGACGTCGGCCTGGTAGTCGGTGACCTGGTGGTCGCCGAAGGCGATGTCCATCAGCACCTGGTGCGCCGGCGTGTCGGGCAGCGGGTTGGTCGTCATGCGCGCCGCGTAGCCGTCGGGCTCGCCGCGGTCCCACAGCAGCTGCATCATGTCGAAGACCAGTGGCCGCGCTTCTTCGTCGGGGTAGTTGGGATAGAGGATCGACGCGAACGTGTCGAAGTCGACCGATCGTGGCAGCAGCACCGAGTAGTTCATCGCCGGCACGCCCAGCGACGCCCGCGTGAAGTCAGGCGACACCGCCGTCAACGCGCCGCCCATGATGCCGCCCTGGCTGTTGCCGTTGTAATAGAGGTGGCTGGTGTTCAACACCGACGGCGTGGCCAGCGTGCCGTCCTGGTGGAACGCCGCATTGCTCGCGAAGCCGCTCGGGCTGATCATCGCGCGGCCGAGATACAGCTCGTCGAGCAGGCCCTGCTGCAGGCGATCGGTGATCTTCGGGAACGCCGAAAGGTTCTGCAGCGCCTGCACGACCGACGGGATGTCCGTTTCGGACATGCCGATCTCGTCGGTGGCGCACTGCACGATGTCGTGACTCTGCGAGAGGCTTCGCTGCGGCCCCGATCCGACCTCCGATGCATCGCCGAACAGGCCGTGCCCGTAGAGCGACGGACGCGCCGATTCTCCCGCGCCCGTCGTCGCCGCGACCGGGATGATGCAGTCGAAGTTCGCCGTCCACACGCCGTCCTGAATCGGCTTGCCTTCCAGGTTCAGCAGCATCGTGCCGCCGGGCGCGCAGCTGGGGAACAAGAAGCACGGCACCACGACGGTGCCCTTGACGCGCCGCGCGATTTCACCGGGATTCGGTTCGTTTTCGGTTTCCGTCACGGTAAACGTCGGCGAGCTGCCCTGCGCGACGCCGTCGGCGAGGGTGGTGTCGCCGAGCGTGGAGAACGCTTCGTTTCGCATCGAGAGCTCGCGGCTCGTGTTGTTTTCGTCGCTGGCGACCGTGAAGTCCCACGCGAGGTACAAGCTCGAACGTGCGATCCCCGCGCCTTCCAGCGTGCTGAAGATTTCTTCGAAGTGCGGCCGTCGTTCGTTGACCTTTTCGTCAGACGAGGGCAGGTTGTCGCGGTAGGTGCGAAAACCCGCCGGCGCCTGCAGGTGTTCTTTTTTGGCGTTCTTGAGGTTGCGCAGCGCGACGATGTAGCGGTCGCCCGAGGTGAAGTTGACGGCGGGATGTATCTCCACGTTGGCCTTTTCGGCTTTGACCGTCGAGTCGATCTCCACCCAGATCGGCCAGCGCTGGCCGGTGCTCGTGTCGATCACGACAACCGGTGCGTTGGCGCTCGTGTAGCGGCTCAGGTGGTGGATCGGCACGGCTTTCATCGCCTTGACGTCGGCCGCCGTTTCGATCCCGGGGATCTTCAGCGCGATCACCGAGCCGGGGCTGAAGCCGTCGCCTGTGTTGTAGGGGGCAACTTCGATGTGCTGGCTGGTGGCGTTCGTGGGCGTCGCCAGTTCCCTGAAGTCGATCCGTCGCCCCGTCGAGCTGGTGGGGTCCACCTTGGTGTAGTAGTCGTCGGGGAACGGCAGCATGCACTCCGAGCTGCCGGGGCTGGCGATGAACTCGCATTTCGGTTCGGTCGGCAGTTCGGCCGCCGAGCTGGTCGCTGCGGCGATCATCAATGCTGCGGCCGCGATCACAACGAGCGTGGTCGCACAGACCCTGAAGTTCCTCATCCCAGCCCCTCTCCCATAGCGGTCGGCCGACCCCACGTCTGGCCTCCTCGTCGCGAGCATAACAACGCTGTCAACCCGGCAGATCGCCGGCTGTCCGGACGGCAGACAGCCGGTCGTCCGGGCGCCGTACCACGCCGATCCGCGCGGGCGCCGGCGACCCGTACGCTTAGCGCATGTACCACTCGCCGCCGCCGACCGTCGCTGAGATCCTCAGCGAGCGCACTGGCGAGGAGATGGCGCTCAACGACCGCTATCTCAACCCGCAGATGGGGCGCATCCTGCGCACGCTCGGCTTCGACAAGGTTTGGCGCGGGGGCGAGGGCGCCCACCTGATCGACGCCGACGGCGAGCGTTACCTCGACCTGTTCGGTGGTTATGGCGTGTTCGCGATCGGGCGCAACCACCCGGAGGCGGTCGCCGCCGTGCAGGAGACGATGGCGGCGCGCACGGGCAACCTGCCGCAGCTCGGCGTGACGCTGCTCAGCGGCGTGCTCGCCGAGCAGCTGCTCGCGCGCGCGCCTGACAGCGTCGCGGCGATGGTGCCCGCCAACAGCGGCACAGAGGCGGTCGAGGCGGCGATCAAGGTCTCGCGCGCGGCGACCGGCCGCTCGCGCGTGCTCTACGCCGAGCATGCCTTCCACGGCCTGACGCTGGGCGCGCTGTCGATCAACGGCAACGCCGAGTTCCGCGACGGCTTCGGCCCGCTGCTGCCCGGCTGCGACGCCGTCGGCTTCGGCGACCTCGACGCGCTGGCGCGCCAGCTGCAACGCGGCGACGTCGCCGCGTTCGTCGTCGAGCCGATCCAGGGCAAGGGCGTGAACCTGCCGCCGGCCGAGTATCTGCAGCGCGCCCAGGCGCTGTGTCGCGACGCCGGCGCGCTGTTCGTGTGCGACGAGGTGCAGACGGGCATCGGGCGCACGGGACGCTTTCTCGCGCTCGAGCACTGGGACCTGCAACCCGACCTGATCTGCGTCGCAAAGGCGCTGTCCGGCGGGCTGGTGCCGATCGGCGCGGTGCTCGTCTCGCGCGGCGCGTTCGACGCGGTGTTCGACGGCATGGAGCGCGCCGTGCGCCACGGCTCCACGTTCGCCGGCAACGACCTGGCGGCGGCGGCCGCGCTGGCGACGCTGCGCGTGCTCGACAAGCAGGGGCTGGTCGCGCACGCCCGGCGCATGGGCGAGCTGCTGCTGGAGCTGACGCGGCCGCTGGTCGAGCGCTACGAGGTGGTGCGCGACGTGCGCGGCCTCGGGCTGATCTGGGCGATCGAGTTCGGGCCGCCCTCGGGGCGGGTGAGACGCGCCCTGTGGGAGGCGGTCGAGCGCCGCCAGGCGGGCCTCTTCGCACAGCTGATCACCGTGCCTCTGTTTCACGAGCACCGCATCCTCTGCCAGGTGGCCGGCCACCGCATGAACACGATCAAGGCGCTGCCCGCGCTGGTCGTGGAGGAGGGCGAGATCAGGCGCTTCGCCGCGGCGCTGGAGCAGACGATCGCGCGCGCCGAGCGCTACCCGTCGGCCCTGGCGCGCTTCGGCGCGCGCACTGGCATGAGGGCCGCGGGCGTGCGTCGCTAGCCTAATCGGCCGTGCCCGTAGCCAGAGAGGACATACGCAACGTCGCGATCGTCGCGCACGTCGACCATGGCAAGACCACGCTTGTCGACGCCATGCTGTGGCAGTCGGGCGCGTTCCGCGTAGGCCAGGAGGTCGCCACGCGCGTGCTGGACTCGATGGACCTGGAGCGTGAGAAGGGCATCACGATCCTCGCCAAGAACACCTCGCTGCGCTACCGCGACGTCAAGCTGAACATCATCGACACGCCCGGTCACGCTGACTTCGGCGGCGAGGTGGAGCGGGGGCTGACGATGGTCGACGGCGTGCTGCTGCTCGTCGACGCCTCCGAGGGCCCGCTGCCGCAGACGCGCTTCGTGCTGCGCAAGGCGCTCGAGTCAAAGCTGCCGGTGATCCTCGTCGTCAACAAGGTCGACCGCCCCGACGCGCGCGTGGCCGAGGTCGTCGACGAGGTGTACGAGCTGTTCCTCGATCTCGACGCCGACGAGCAGCAGATCGACTTTCCGATCGTCTACTGCAACGCCAAGGCGGGGATCGCCTCGCTGCACTACGAGCCGGAGAAGCCGCTGGAGGGAGACACGCTGGCGCCGCTGCTGGACCTGCTGCTGGAGCGCATCCCGGCGCCGACATACGAGCCCGGCCATCCGCTGCAGGCGCTCGTGACGAACCTCGACGCCTCCCCATACGTCGGGCGCCTGGCGATCTGCCGCGTGCGCAACGGCACGATCAGAAAGGGCCAGCAGATGGCCTGGTGCCGCGCCGATGGCTCGATCCAGAAAGCGACCGTGGCCGAGCTCTACGTGACCGACGCGCTGGAGCGCGTGGACGCGCCGGAGGCCGGGCCCGGGGAGATCATCGCCGTAGCCGGCATTGCCGAGGTGACGATCGGCGAGACGCTCGCCGACCCCGACGACCCGCACCCGCTGCCGGTGATCACCGTCGACGAGCCGGCCATGTCGATCACGATCGGCGCCAACACCTCTCCGCTGGCGGGCAAAGACGGCGACAAGCTGACGGCCAGGCAGATCGAGGCGCG
>DATHJQ010000287.1:0-4581 GCA_035286505.1 Solirubrobacteraceae bacterium
CACCTCGACTCGCGTCCGAGCGGTACGCTCGCGCTCGAGCTGCAGCGCGAGCTGGCCGACCCGCGCCTACAGGCGAAAGTATCCGACCTCGAGTTCGCGCATGGCGTGCTCGTGCTCGACTGCGATCCGCTGATCGACGCGCCGATCCTCGACCTGCGCCTGCGCAAGGGCGCACGCCGCCACGGCGTGAGGGTCGAGCGAGCGTCCGGCGAGGATCTGGACGCGCTGCGCGAGACGGCCATGCGGTTGTCCGAGGCGGGCGAGGAGCTCGTGATCCTGTGGGGCGAGCGCTTCGCCGCCGGTCGCGGCGGCGACGAGCGCGTGCGTGCGCTGCTCGATCTCGCGGCGGAGCTGTCGCTGGGCGAGATTGCCGGAGCTGGGCTGCTGGAAGTCCCGGCGACGAGCAACGGTCGCGGCCTGCGCGAGTCCGGCGTGCTGTCGAACTGCGGCCCCGGCCTGAGCGACAGCGAGCACGACGGCCTGGACACGCCGGCGATCGCCGGCGCGCTGGCCGGCGGCGAGCTGAGCGCGCTGTATCTGCTGGAGGTCGATCCGCTGAGTCCGAGCGATTCGTTTGCCGCGGCGGCGAGCGACGACTCGGCCTCGTGGGCGACGGCGCTGGAGCGCGTGAGCGGGGTCGTGGCGCACGCGACGCTGCTGTCGCAGGGCCTGGCCGAGCACGCCAACGTGATCTTCCCGGCGGGCCCCTACGCGGAGAAGGAGGGCACCGTGACGCACCCCGACGGGCGCGTGCAGCGTGTGCGGCGCGCCGTCGCGCAGGCCGGCGTCACGCGCCCGGGCTGGCGCGTGATCGCCGAACTCTCGCTGCTGCTCGGGACCGACCTCGACGTGTACACGGACGAGGAGGCGTCACGGCAGCTGTTCGACGCCGTGCCCTTCTACGCCGACTTGACGCTCGAGGAGATCGGCGGCCGCGGCGTGCGCTGGTGCGACCGGGAGGCAGTCGCCGCCGGTGTAGGCGCCGTCGCGCAGGCGCCGCCGGGCGCGCAAGCGCACAGCGGCCCCGATCGCGACACGCACGCAGCCGACACGGACACCGAAGGCGAGGACTCGCGCAGCGGCGAGCCGCCGGCGGGAGGCGAGCGCACATGAACGCGACGCCGCTGGCGCTGGTCGGCTACTACGAGCCGTGGTGGATCCAGATCATCAAGGCGATCGTGATCTTCGCGGTGGGCCTGCAACTGGTGCCCGTCGTGCTGCTGGCCGAGCGCAAGCTGCTGGGGCGCTTTCAGAGCCGCTACGGACCCAACCGCGTGGGTCCCTACGGCGCGTTGCAGCCGCTGGCGGACATTCTCAAGCTGCTGACCAAGGAGCAGTTTCGCCCGACCACGTCGATCGGCTTTCTGTTCGTGCTCGCCCCCGCGCTCTCGATCCTCACGGCGGTCGCGGCGTTCGCGCTGATCCCGTTCGGCAACGTCCAGGACATCTTCGGCACGAAGGTGGGGCTGTACGGGTTGGACGTGTCGATCGGACCGCTGTACCTGTTCGCGTTCGGCGCGGTGGCCTTCTACGGCATCATGCTCGGAGGCTGGTCGTCGGGCTCGAAGTACTCCTTCCTCGGCGCGATGCGCGGCGCCGCGCAGCTGATCTCCTACGAGGTCTCGCAGGGCCTTGCGCTGCTCGGTGTGATCTTCTCGGCGCAGACGCTCTCGCTGACCGGGATCGTGGTCGCGCAGAAAGGCATGTGGTACATCGTGCCGCAGTTCTTCGGTTTTCTGATCTTCCTCACGGCGAGCTTCGCCGAGACCAACCGCGCTCCCTTCGACCTGACCGAGGCCGACGCCGAGCTGGTCGGCGGCTACAACACCGAGTACGGGGGCGGGCGGTTCGCGTCCTACTACTTCGCCGAGTACCTCAACGTGCTCGTCGTCGCGGGCATCGTGACGACCGTCTTCCTCAGCGGCTGGCTGCTGCCGTTCGGCATCCACCCGCCCGGCTTCCTGGACCCGTTCATCGTGCTGGCAAAGATGTCGCTGTTCACGTTCCTGTTCATCTGGGTCCGCGCGACGCTGCCGCGCCTGCGCTACGACCAGCTGATGAGCTTCGGCTGGAAGATCCTGCTGCCGCTGGCGACGCTCAACGCGCTCGTCACGGCCGTGCTCGTGGTGGTGACGCACTGATGTCGTGGAGCCCCGGCGAGGACGTCATCGAGGTCCAGCGGGCGCCGGCGCCTGGCGCCGCGCGCAGCGTGTGGCGCACGTTCGGCGAGACGGTGCGCGGGCTGATGACGACGTTTGGCCGCTTTCGCGAAACGCCCGTAACGGTCCAGTATCCGGAGGAGAAGACGCCCGTCTACCCGCGCTTTCGCGGTCGACACAAGCTGCACCGCTTCGAGGACTCGGGTCTTGAGAAGTGCGTCGGCTGCTCGCTGTGCGCGGCGGCCTGTCCGGCGGACTGCATCCGCGTGGTGGCGGCTGAGAACACGCCGGAGAACCGCGTCTCGGCGGGCGAGCGCTACGCGGCGGTGTATGAGATCAACCTGTCGCGCTGCATCTTCTGCGGCTACTGCGAGATCGCCTGCCCGTTCGACGCGATCACGATGGGTCACGACTACGAGCTCTCAGACTACGACCGCACGGACCTGATCTTCACCAAGGAGATGCTGCTGGCCGAGCCGCTGGAGCGCACGCCGCTGAGAAACGAGGGCGAGTGATCGTGCGGGGCGCGTCGACATGAGCTCGGTGCTGTTCTTCGTCGCGGCGATGGGGGCGATCGCGGGAGCGGTCGGCGTGGTGATGCTGAGCAACCCCTTCTACGCGGTGCTCGCACTGGTCGGGCACCTGCTGTCGCTGGCCGTGCTGTTCCTGCTGCTGCGCGCCGAGTTCGTGGCGGCGATCCAGGTCGTGATCTACGCGGGCGCGGTGATGGTCCTGTACGTGTTCGTCGTCGCCTACGTCGGCGACCAGGCGCAGCCGCTGCGCGAGCGGATCGGCGCTCCCGGCGCGATCGGCTCGCGGCTGCGCCTCGGCGGGGCGATCCTCGCGGGCGTGCTGCTCATCGAGCTGCTGATCGCGCTGCTTGGCACGGGCTTGGAGGCGATCGACACCAAGGGCGCGGGCTACGCGCCCGGGCCCGAGGCGTTCGGAACGCCGGCGTACATCGGCAAGCTGCTGTTGACGCGCTTCCTGCTGGCGTTCGAGGTCGCCTCCTTCCTTCTATTGATTGCCGCCGTAGGCGGGGTCGTCTTGGCGCGCCGTCGTCAGGGGCTCGATGAGGAGGAGTCAGAGGATCTGCTCACGCCCATGGACCTGCTGCGCCCGGGCGGCTCCGGCACGATGGCAGAGGGAGTCGGCAGACGATGAGCATCGCCTGGTATCTGGCCGTTTCGGCGATCGTCTTCTCGCTGGGGGCGATCGGCGTGATCACACGACGCAACCCGCTGGTGGTTCTCCTTTGCCTGGAGCTGATGCTCAACGGCGGAAACCTCGCGCTGATCGCCTTCTCGCGCATGTGGGGCAACGGCGACGGCCAGATCCTGGCGATCGTCGTGATGACGGTGGCCGCCTGCGAGGTGTGCATCGGCCTCGGCATGATCGTCGCCCTTTACCGCCGCCACCTGCCGATCGACGTGGACGAGCTGCGGGAGCTGCAGGGATGACGCAGACGACGTATGGCTGGCTGGCGCTCGCGTTTCCGCTGGCGGGAACGCTGACGATCGCCTTCGGCTACAGATGGCTGCCCGGACGCAGCGCCGGCTGGGTCGGCACGGGCGCGATCTTCCTTGCGTTCCTCAGCGCGCTGGGCGCGCTGGTGGCGATGCAGGGCCACGCTCCGCAGCACCGCCAGGCGATGTCGTCGCTGTGGAACTACGCGTCGACTGTGGGCATCGACGCGCAGATGTCGATCCTCGTCGATCCGTTGTCGGTGTTCATGATCCTGGTCGTCACCGGCGTGTCGACGTTGATTCACCTGTACTCGATCTCCTACATGACCGAGGACAGGGGCTTCGCACGCTACTTCGCCTACCTGAACTTCTTCGTCTTCTCGATGCTCGTGCTCGTGCTCGCGGGCAACTTCCTGCTGCTGATCGTCGGCTGGGCGTTCGTCGGGGCCGCTTCGTATCTGCTGATCTCCTTCTGGTACCGCCGCACGACGGCCACGCGCGCGGGGATCAAGGCGTTCGTGATCAACGTGATCGGCGACGTCGGCCTGGTGCTGGGCACGTACTTCATCTTCAAGCACACCGGCACGCTGGACTTCCTGCGCGCCTTCCACGCCACGAGCGCTGGAGCGTTCGGTCACGGCCCCAACGACGGCGACCTGGTGGCCGGCTGTGTGCTGCTGCTCGTCGGCGCATTCGCGAAGTCGGCGCAGATCCCGCTGCACACGTGGCTGCCCGACGCGATGGAGGGCCCGACGCCGGTCAGCGCGCTGATCCACGCGGCGACGATGGTGACCGCCGGCGTGTACCTGATCGCGCGCATGCACCCGCTCTTCGAACAGGCGCCGGCGGCCGAGGACGTGGGCGCGATCGTCGGCGCGACCACGCTGCTGATCGCTGGCACGATCGCGCTGGCGCAGACGGACATCAAGCGCGTGATCGCCTACTCGACGATGTCG
>DATHJQ010000288.1:0-5529 GCA_035286505.1 Solirubrobacteraceae bacterium
GTCGGGGTCGTGGCGCAGGACGAGGGCGACGTGTGGCTGGTGCGCCAGCCGCGCGAGGCGGTGGACGAGGGAGCGCTGCTCGAGATCCCCGCCGGACGCCTGGACATCGCCGAGGAGGAGCCGCTGGCGGCCGCCCAGCGCGAGCTCGCCGAGGAGATCGGGCGAGGCGCCAAGGCCTGGCAGCCGATCGTCACCTACTACACCGGCGCCGGCTTCACCGACGAGCGCGTGCACCTGTTCCATGCCACCGAGCTGTACCCGGCGCACGCCGAGAGCCATGAGAACGAGCGCATCGAGATCGTGCGCTGGCCGTTGGCGCGTCTGGACGACGCGATCGCCGAGTGCCGCGACGCCAAGACGTTGATCGGCATGCTCTGGCTGGCGCGCCGGCTGAACGCCTGATTGCACCGCCAAGGAGCCGCCCGTTCGGAGGCGAATGCTCAACGGTGAGCGCCAACGCGATCGTCAAGTCGCCGCAGCAGGGCACGATGGAGTCGCTGACGCTCGACTTCCTCGCCTACCTGGAGCTGGAGCGCGGCCTGTCGCGCAACACGCTCGAGGCCTACCGCTCGGACCTGCTGCAGTTCGGCCGGTTCATGCAGCGCCGCGGCGTCGCCGTCACGGCGGCCCAGCACGGCGACCTGGCGGCGTTCCTGTCAGAGCTGGCCGGCACTGCGCCCGGCGCCGCTGCGGGCGAAATCGCCGCCGGCGACCTGGCGGGCGCGAAGGGCGCGCCGCGTCCACCTGCCGCCGCCGCGACGCTCGGTCGCAAGGTCGCCTGCCTGCGCTCGTTCTACCGCCACCTGCGCCGCGACGGGCTGATCGAACACGATCCGGCGGCCGAGCTGCACGGGCCGCGCAAGACGCAGCGGCTGCCGCGCGTGCTGACGCGCCAGGAGGTCGCACGGCTGCTGCGTGAGCCGAGGGGCACCGAGCCGCTGGCGCTGCGCGACCGGGCGCTGCTGGAGGTGATGTACGCATGCGGTCTGCGCGTGTCTGAGGTGACGGGCCTGCAGGTCGCAGACGTGGACCTGCAGGAGGGCATGCTGCGCGCGCGCGGCAAGGGATCCAAGGAACGCCTCGTGCCCGTCGGCCGCCACGCCGCGACTGCACTGGGCGCCTACCTTGCTCGCGGGCGCCCCGTGCTGGCCCAATCGCGCTCAAACGGCGCGGGTGGCGGCGAGTCGACGCTGTTCTTGAACCGCCGCGGCGGCGGCCTGTCGCGCCAGGGCCTGTACAAGATCGTGCAGGGCCACGCGCGCAGAGCGGGGCTGCACGCGCGCATGAGCCCGCACACGCTGCGCCACTCCTTCGCCACGCACCTGCTGGCCGGCGGCTGTGACCTTCGCTCGCTGCAGGAGATGCTTGGACACGCGGACCTGGCGACCACGCAGGTGTACACGCACCTGTCCGCCGAGCGCCTGAAGGACGCCTACTTCAGCGCGCATCCGCGGGCGACCTCGACTTGAGCGTCTTCGCGCGCAGGCGGGCGCTGGTCGTCGTGATCGACGCCTGCGGCGTTGGCGCGCTGCCGGACGCGGCGAGCTATGGGGATGCGGGCGCCAACACGCTCGCGCACGTGGCCGAGGCGGTCGGCGGTCTGCAGGTTCCGACGCTCGCGCAGTTGGGGCTCGGCGCAATCGTGCCCCTGCTCGGCGTGGCGCCGGCGAGCGACCCGGCGATCCACGGCCGCCTGGCGGCGCTGGGGCCGGGCAAGGACTCTGCGACGGGCCACTGGGAGCTGATGGGCGCGGTGCTGGGCCAACCGCTGCCGACGTACCCCGAGGGCTTCCCACGCGATGTGGTCGCGCGCCTGGCGGCGCTGAGCGGCCATCAGCTGATCTGCAATCGCCCCTACAACGGCATCGCGGCGATCGACGACTTCGGCGCCGAGCACCTGCGCACGGGCGCGCTGATCCTGTACACGTCGCAGGACTCCGTGCTGCAGCTGGCCGCGCACGTCGAGCGCCTCGCGCCGGCGCAGCTGTACGCGGCCTGCGCGGCGGTGCGTGCGGCGATGCAGGGCGAGCATGCGGTCGGCCGGGTTATCGCGCGCCCGTTCACCGGGCGCGAGGGCGCGTTCGAGCGCACCGAGGGGCGGCGCGACTTCGCCCTGGCGCCGCCCGGGCGAACCTATCTGCAGGAGCTCGCGGACGCCGGCGTGCCGGTGCACGGCGTGGGCAAGATCCACGATCTGTTCGCCGGCGTCGGCGTGGCGCAATCGCACGCCGGCGCCTCCAACGCGCGGGCGCTTGCGAGCGTGGCCGAGCTGCTGCACGAGCTCGAGCGAGGGCTGGTGTTTGTCAACCTGATCGAGACCGACCAGCTCTACGGCCACCGCAAGGACGTGCGCGGCTTCGCCGCGGCGCTGAGCCAGCTGGACGAGCATGTGGCGGGCTGGCTTACGCGGTTGCGCGAGGAGGATCTGCTGGTCCTGACGGCCGATCACGGCGTCGACCCGAGCCACGCGGGGACCGATCACACGCGCGAGTACGCGCCGCTCTTGGCGGTGACCGGAGAGATGGCGCGCCGCCGCGCTGCCGGCGGGCGCTGCGACGGCGTGCGCCATGACGGGCCGCTGGCGGACGTCGGCGCGAGCGCGCTGCGCTGGCTGACCGGGCGAGACGCGCCGCGGCTGCCGGGGGAGAGCTTCATAAGCTAGGCGCGGTGCCCGAGCTTCCGGAGGTCGAGACGATCAGAGGCCAGCTCGCGCCGCTGGTGCAGGGCCGGACGTTGGCGCGCATGGAGGTGCTCGACCCGCGCTGGTCGCGTCCGCTTGCGCCGCAGGAGCTCTCATCGGCGCTCGAGGGCCGCGAGGTGTTGGCGCTGGAGCGTCGCGGCAAGTACCTGCTGTGGCGTTTCCACGACGAGGCCTACCTGGCCCAGCATCTGCGCATGACCGGCTCGGTGCTGCTCGACCCGCGGCCCGAGCCGCTGCACACGCGCGTGCGACTGGCGTTTGCGCCGGCGCAGAAGCTGGTGATCGTCGATCCACGTCGCTTCGGCACGGGCGAGCTGCTGCTGGGCGAGTCGGCGATGGAGGCGTTCTTCGCCGCACGCCTGGGGCTGGAGCCGCTGGATGAGGGCTTCACCGCCGGGCACCTGCGCGAGATCGCGCGCGGGCGGCTGGGACCGATCAAGGCGTTTCTGCTCGACCAGCGCCAGATCGCTGGCGTCGGCAACATCTACGCCGACGAGGCCCTGTTTCGCGCGCGAGTCCATCCGCGCCGGCCGGCCGGACGCCTGTCGCGCGAGCAGTACGCGCTCCTGCGCGACTCGATCGTCGAGGCGCTGTGCGCGGGCATCGACGCACGCGGGGCGTCGATCGACGACTTTCGTCACGTCGACGGCGTGCGCGGCGCCTTCCAGGACCGCTTCCTCGTGCACCTGCGCGCCGGCGAGCCGTGTGTGCGCTGCGCCACGACGATCGTCAAGCTGGTCGTGGCCGGGCGCGGAACGTACGTCTGCGAGCACTGCCAGCCGCGTCCGCGCGTGCGCCGGGCCGGGCGCAGGGGCGATGGCACGAGCAGCCCGGCACGGCCGCGACGCTGAGCGCCGGGCCGACTCAGGCGGCGCGCAGCTCGTCCAGGCGGCCCTCGTCGGCGGCGCGCTGCACCTCGACGTAGCCGCCGAGCAGCTGGTCGTCGACGAGCACCTGCGGAAAGCTCATCATGCCGGTCCTGTGCGCCAGCTCCACTCGGCCGGCCGGGTCCTTGGTCAGGTTGACTTCGCTGAACTGAAGTCCATGAGCCGCCAGCAAACCCTTGACGCGGCTGCAGAAAGAACACGGCTCGGTCGTATACACGGTGATCTTATTCATTACTTCATAAAATATAGCGTTCGCATTGCATGAATTACGCTCACCGGCGACGAAGCTACCCCGGCGGACGCGCGCCGAATCGTCGGCGCTTTGACGGGCTCTGCGCCGAGGGCGCGAGCATGACGTCCGCGACCGCCGCCGGCGCTCCTAGACTCGCTGGCAGTCATGCCCGGAGCTGTCAAGACGGAGGCGGTGGTGCTGCGCTCGATGCGCTACGGCGAGGCCGATCGCATACTGCACCTGTATACGCCTGCCCGCGGACGCATCGGCGCGATCGCCAAGGGCGTGCGCCGGGCGCGCAGTCGCTTCGGCGGCCGCTTGGAGCCGTTCTTCAGGCTGCGCATCGAGCTGCACGAAGGGCGCGGCGAGCTGCTGACCGTGACCGGCGCGCAGACGCTCGACGGCCACGCGCGCCTGCGCGAAGACGCGCGCGCGCTCGATGCGGCGGCGCGCGCCTGTGACGCGGTGGGGCGCCTGTTCGAGACCTCCGAGCCGCATCCCGGCGTTTTCAACCTGCTGTGTCGCAAGCTGTCGCTGCTGGACGAGCAGGCCGGCAGCGGCGAGGGCGCGGCGATCGGTCGCGCTGGCGCGCTGGCGTTTCGCCTGAAGCTGCTGCTGGCGGCGGGCCTGGCGCCTCAGCTCGGCTCATGCGCGTCGTGCGGCGAGCGCGAGCAGCTGGTGGGCTTCTCGGGCGCGGCGGGCGGGGTGGTGTGCGCCGCGTGCGAGGCGGCCTCCTTCCCGTTTGGCGAGCGGGCCTATCGCTTCATGACGGAGGCCGTCGGCGCTCCGCTGCACGAGGCGCCCGACGCGCCAGAGCCGGCGCTCGGGCAGGTCGAGCGGGCGATCGCGGCGACGCTCGAGCACCATGCGCACCTGCGGTTGATGCCGGCGGCCGGTCGCTCGCGCTAGCGCTCGCTTGGCAACGCGCCGCGCGGCTATCGTGTGTGCACATGGACGAGGGCCTGCCGATCGCATACGAGGTGCTGGAAAAAGGCGTCCCCGTGGTGGCGTCCGAAGGAACCAAGGTGGGTACCGTCCATCACGTGGTGGCTGCGCCCGAGCAGGACATCTTCCACGGCCTGGTCGTCTCCGTCGACGGCCAGGGGCGGC
Source organism: Solirubrobacteraceae bacterium (assembly GCA_035286505.1). GTDB lineage: Bacteria > Actinomycetota > Thermoleophilia > Solirubrobacterales > Solirubrobacteraceae > Palsa-744. Next base: position 4,931 of record DATHJQ010000288.1, read on the forward strand.
GCTTCGTGCAGGCCTCCGACGTGGCCGCCCTGCACGAACGTGGCGTGGAACTGCGCATCGACTCGGCCGCCGCGCAGAGCCTGCCCGAGCCGGGCGGCGGGGCGCCGGTGTTCGGCGAGGATCCCGGCGAGGTGAAGGGGTGGCGCCATTGGGTCAACCTGCTGACGTTGCGCGGCGACTGGAAACGCGAGGGATGAGCGCCAGCCGGGGCGCCGGCGACGTCGGCCGGTGAGCGCTGCGCGCGAGCAGGACGTCGTGGCGGCGGCCTTCGCCGAGCGTGTGCGCGATCGCGAGGCAGCGCTGCTGTCGCCTCTGGCGGCGAGGTCCTATCCGGCGCTGCGGGCCCGGGCGGAGCAGGATTGCGCGCTGCGCACGCCGTTTCAGCGCGATCGCGACAGGATCGTTCACAGCAAGGCCTTTCGCCGCCTGACGCACAAGACGCAGGTGTTCGTGGCGCCGCGCGGCGACCACTACCGCACGCGCTTGACGCACACGCTGGAGGTGACGACGATCTCGCGCACGGTCGCCCGCGCGCTGCGCCTGAACGAGGATCTCGTCGAGGCGATCGGCTTGGGGCACGACCTCGGGCACCCGCCCTT
>DATHJQ010000289.1:0-6974 GCA_035286505.1 Solirubrobacteraceae bacterium
ACGATCGAGCCCAGCGCCAGGTAGGGGTTCGCCGTCGCGTCCGCTCCCCGGTACTCCAAACGCATCTGAGACGCCTGCTCGCCCAGCGATGCGACCAGCGGCGGGATGCGCAGCAGCGTCTCGCGGTTGCGCACCCCCAGACACGCCGCGCCGGCGCTCCAGCGGTGCGGCGACAGCCGCTCGGCGGACACCGGGCTGGGCGCGCAGATTGCGCTGAGCGCGTCGGCGTGGACGAGCACTCCCGCGGCAAAGCTCGCGCCCAGGTCGCTCAGGCAGGCGGGGCGCGCGGCGTCGTACAGCGCCGGACGCCCGTCTTCGTCGATCAGGCTGACGTGGATGTGCACGCCGTTGCCCGCCTGCGCCGGATCGAGCAGCGGTGCGAACGTCGCGTGCGACCCGCTCTGGCGCGCGACCTCGCGCACGACCTCGCGCAGCGCGACCGCCCGGTCGGCCGCCGCGACGCCCTGGGCGGGCGCGACCGGAATCTCGAACTGGTGCGCTGCGTACTCCGCCATGAAGCGTTCAGGCGCGAGGCCCGCTTCGCGCAGCGCAGCGATCACCTGCGACGGGAAAGGCTCGGCGCGGCGCTGCGCCTCCAGCGAGAACGCCAGCGCCGCCGGCGAGCTGCTGAGAAGCTGGAACTCGTGCTCGAAGCTGGCCAGCGCGCGCAGCCCGGTCTCCGCGCGCAGATCCTCAAGCGCACGGCGCAGGTATGTCCGCGGGCAGCACTGCCACAGGCTGCCGTCCGTCTCGGCTATGTCGCACAGCAAGAACTCAAGCGTGGCCGCCTCGGCGTCCTCGCCGCCGATCGCCTGCACCCGCACGTGCGCGTCGAGGTCCGGCAACAGGCGCAGGTCGCCCGTCGAGCCGAACGGATTGGGCTCGGCCAGCGTGCCGATCGGCGTCAGCGCATGGTTGGCGGGCACCCATCCGACCCCGTGCTCCACATGCCCGGCCAGCTCGCAGGCGGGCAGCGATCGCCCCCGCACGATCGCGCCGAGGTCGCAGCAGACGAAGGCGACCAGCTCGTCGGCGCTCACGTCGCCGTCTCGGCCGTCAGCGAGCCGTTGTCCCAGACGCCCTCCTGCAGCGCGAGCGCCTCGGCGGCGCTGCGCACCGCCGCCGCGTCGGCATCGGCGACCACCACGATGACCCCGCCGGGCGCCATGCCGGGACGCTGCAGCGCGCGAACGAGGCGCTCGCGCGGCTGGACGTGCACACCGCCGCGGCCGAGCGACGGGTACGTGTCGGCGATCGCGTACGCGCTGCCGCCTCGCCCACGCGCGCGCGCCACCACGCAGACGAAGTGCCCGACGTCCCAATCGGGCGCCGGCCCCTCGTCGGTTCCGTCGAGCAGGTAGTCCAGCAGCTGCTCGGCGCCGGTCGCCGCGCCCCACAGATGCTTCGTCGCCACGTTGGCGATCAGCGCCGCCGGACGGTCCAGTCCGGCGACGGCGTCGAACAGGCCGTCGGTCGTCTGTGCTGTCCATGGCCCGCGCAGGGGGATCGCCGCGAGTCCTCCGTCGGAGAGCTCGCCGATCGCAGCGACCACGCCGGCGCAGTTGGTCCCGGAGACGGCCGCGTCGTCGACCAACGGCGGCACGATGCGGTAGTCGCGCCGTCCACGCTCGCCCGCCGGCAGCGCGGTCGGGTCGGCGACGCGCGAGACGACCGTCCCGGCGGCCTGCGCCAGGGCGTCCTGGTCGACCGGCTGTCCTTGCCAGCGCTCGATGCCCGCGGCCTGCAGCGCCAGCGAGGCGCAGAACGCGCCGCACAGATCGTCGCGCTGGGGCAGTTCACGAGCGTGCGCGCGCAGCAGCGCGCGAGAGCCCGCCAGCAGCGTCGAGTCCAGCTGTGCGGTCCGCTCCATCGAGCGCAATCTACTGCGCCGAGGGCGCTCCACCGATCGCGTCGCTGAGCCACCGGCGGCGCTTGCGCACACGTGCGAACCGTTTCTGTGACTCACGCATCTTGCGCCCGTCGGGCGAGTAGCGCCGGTGCGCCCAGGGCGAGGTCGGCGAGGCGAGGCGGACGGCGCCGATCAGCGAGACGGGTGGGACGAAGATGCCGATCAGGCCCAGCAGCGGCTTGCCCTTGAAGATGGCCAGCGCCGAGAGCGCGATGTCGATCAGGGCGGCCACCACGAGCGACCCGATCGAGCCCTGCTGGTTGGCCAGGTCGAACGGCGCGAGGCCGAGCACGACCATCCCCCCGAGCAGCGCCGCCACGACGACCGCGTCCAGCGATATCCGTCCCTCCTGCGACCAGTAGACGTCTTCCAGGCGTACCCACAGGGCGAACTCGTCGAGCGTCAACCCGGCGCCGATGCCGAACGCGGCGGCGAGCACCTCAGCCCACGGACTTCCGGGCTTCAGCGCGAAGTTGAGAAAGCCGCTGCTCATCATCAGGCAGATGCCCCACACGAGGTGGTGCAGGTGCAGGCCGCTCTTCGTCTTCACGCTGCCGGGCCACCACGTGATCTTCGGGCTGCGAATCAGCCTGGCGCTCGTGCGGATGAACAAAAACGCACCAAGGAACGCGCCCAGCAGTATGAATCCGGACCGCTGCCCCCGGTCGTCGAGGAAGTGCTGGGAGATTTCCAGGTTGACGTCCAGCATCTGGCCGAGACACTAGCTGCGGCAGGGGCGCAGGGCGAGCTGAGCGCGAGCGCGAGCCGAGACCGCCGCGGCTTGCCCCGCCGGCCGCGACCGTCGGTGCGCCGTAGTGTCCACCGGGCTAAGGCATCGAGCGTCTGCTGCCGATGATGGAGCCGTGCCTTGCAACGCTCGCCTTCAAGCCCGCCGTCGCCTCTCGATGCTCGCGGTGGCGATCGTCGCCTCGTGCGCAGCGCTGGTCCTCTTCGCCGCATCCGCGCCGGCGCTCGTCGTGGAAGCCCCGGGTCCGAGGAAAGTGGGCCTCCAGAACCGCGAAGTGGCGCGCTACTGGGCCGGCACGCTGAAGCTGGCTGGGCTGTCCTCCAGCGAAGCCGAAGAAAACCCGTCGGCCGAACAGTTCGACAACGCTGCCGGCCATGCAGTCCTGCACTCCGCGGCCACGTACGTCATCTACTGGGACCCGCAGGACTACTACAACGGCGACTGGCAGGGGCTTATAAACGGCTTCATGGCCAACCTCGGCAGCTCCAACGGACAGCTCAACAGCGTCTTCGCGGTGGACTCCCAGTACACCGACGCGACCAACCAGCCCGCGACCAGTCGCTCGGTCTTCCACGGAGCAGCCACCGACACCGACCCCTACCCCGGCTCGGGCTGCGTCGATCCGCGCCCGTTCGAACTGCACGCGCCGCTGACCAAAGTGTGCCTCACCGACGAACAGGTGCGTACGGAGATCGAAACGTACATCCCCCAGCACCACCTCTCACGAGGCATGGGCTCGATCTTCTACGTGATGACGCCGCCCGGCGTGGCCGTCTGCCTGGACGCCGGCGGCACGACGGGTCGCTGCTCGGACTTCGCCGGCTCGATCAAAGAAGTCGAAGCCGCCGAAGCAAAAAAAGAAGAACCGACCGCCTTCAAAAGCTACAAGAAAAGCTTCTGCAGCTACCACGGCGTGATCGGCAACGGCGACGCCAACACGATCCTCTACGCGACCATCCCGTGGACCGCCGGCGGCGAGGGCGACAACCACCTCGCGCCGACCGACCGGACGCCCGGCTACGACTGCCAGGACGGGGGCTTTGAACCGAGCAAGCAGGCCAACGCCGGAGTGCAGGAAAAGGAGCGCCCGAAAGAAATGACGCTCCTGGAAGAAGAAGAATACGCGAACAAGAACCAGCGGGAAAAACGCGAACAGCTGGAAGCCGAAGAACTCGGCCTGAACGGGCCTCACGAGCAGGAGCCCAACCAGCTCTTCACCCGCAGCCCGGACGGCGCCTTCGACACCGGCCTGGCCGATCTGGAGATCAACCAGATCGCCGTCGAGCAGCAGAACATCGTCACCGATCCGCTGCTCAACGGCTGGCAGGACCCGGCTGGCCGTGAGGTGACCGACGAGTGCCGCAACTTCTTCGCGCCGCCGACAAGCGGAACCTCTACCGCCAGACCCGAAACACGGGCCGGGACCCTGGCCAACCAAGCGCTGAGCGCCAAGCAGTACTACCTCAACGGGACCTTCAACCGGGCCGCGCTGCGGCTGCCCTACCCGGCCGTGCAGTGCCTCACAGGCGTCTCCTTCGTCCCCGGCTTCACGACCCCCAACGCCGTCAACTCCGGCGAAGTCGTTGGCTTCGACGGCATGGAGTCAGACATCACGCTCAACGCAACCGTCAGCTTCCCCTCGGGGACCCCGACGTACGCCGTCTACACCTGGAACTTCGGCGACGGCAGCCCGACGGTGACCGGCTACGCGCCCGGCCAGGCGGCGCTGAACTCGCCCGACGCGACGCCGTGCGCCACGCCGTGGCTCAGCCCGTGCGCCGCCAGCACGTTCCACCAATACACCTACGGAGGCACCTATGCGGTGACGCTCACCGCGAGGGACGTCGGCGGCAACGAAGCCAGCGTGACGCACTCGATCACCGTCTCCGGCCCGGCGCCGCCTTCCGCGCCGACGTCCAGCGCCACCGGCGCAACGACGGGCTCGCAGAGCTCGGGCGGATCGTCGTCGCCCGCGGCGACCAGCACCCCCACGCCGGCTGCGACGCATCCCCCGCCCGCCGCCACCCAGGCCGTCGTCTCGCACAACCTCTCAAGCGTACTGAAGAACGGGCTGGTGATCCGCTACTCGGTCAGCGAACAGGTCGCCGGGCGCTTCGAGGTGCTGCTGGCCAGCTCGATCGCTCGCAAGCTCGGCATTCACGGCGCCCCCGCCGGCGGCCTGGCCAAGGGAACGCCGCCGCAGACGATCATCGCCAAAGCCATCCTCGTGACGACCAAGGGCGGGCACAACACCTACAAGCTCAAGCTCAGCAAGAAGACCGCCGCGCGCCTGCGCAAGCTGCGCAAGGTCTCGCTGATGATCCGCATGGTCGTGCACAACGCGACCAGCCCCGCCGTGACGACGGTGCTGAACACCGTCAACCTGTCGCGCTGATCAGGGTTCGGGCGGTTCGCCGCGCTTGGCTTTGGCCCTGCTGCTGAAGACGTAGCGCCACAGCGCGAACAGCAGCAGATAACCGACGACCAGCGAGACGGCCGAGATCACGGCGATCGCCGTGCCGTCGCCGCCCGTTTCGACGATCGCTTCGCCGTCCAGCGCGAGCGGCACGAGCTTCGCGCCGAGCACGCCCAGCGTGGCGATCATCGTGCCTCGCGCAAGGCGAGCGCCGCGGGCGACCGCGTGAGCGAGGCGGGCCTCGTGGGCGAAGCGAGCCTCACAGCCCCGGCCAGTGGCGGACGACGTAGCCGCTGTTGTCGGTGGGGCTGACCTGCCAGCGCGAGGCGTAGGGCCCGCTGCGCCCGGCCGTGTCGTAGAGCACCCCGTCGACGTACATGTAGGTGTGTCCGGCGGCCGCGTACACCGAGATGTAGCGGCCCGGCCCGGCCACGCCCCAGCTCTCGAGTTCGCCCGAGGTCTCCGGAGCGCTCAGCAGGCCGCCCGCGGCGAGCGCGTAGCTGACCGATCCCGAGCAGTCATAAGCGTTGTCCACGAACGATCCGTGTCCGCCGCCGAACACGTAGGGGAAGTTCGTGATCGCGTTCGCCCCGGCGATCACCCGCTGGACGACTTCCGGGACGTTGGCGGGAATCGCGATCGTCCCGTTGCCGCCGACCGAGTTGCCGCCCTTGACCGGCGTGAGTCGCTGGCGCTGCTGCTGCTTGGCACTGCGTTCGACAGCCTGCATCTGCGCCAGCTCGCGCTTGACTTCGGCGTCCGACGGAGCGCCCGCCGCAACGACCTGTTCGCTGGCCTTGGCCGGCGTGGACGCGGCCCTGTGTCGAACTGAGGCCGGCGAGGGGAAGCTGCTGGCTTCCTCGGGGTCTGCCACCTCGGAGACGTTCGCTCGCCGCCCCTGGGTCGCGCCGCCAGAGCCCTGCGCCGGCGCACCGTCGTGAGCCGCGGCGGCGCCGGCCCCGACCGCGACGCCGGCGCGTCGCGCCGAGCGCGCCGCCCCGTGGGCTGGCGCCGTGGTCTTCGAAGTGAGGTTTGCCGTATCGACGCGCGAGCCGCCAGATTTGAGCACCAGCACGATCGCCAGCGCTGCCAGCACAGCCACGAGCGCCGCGGCCGCTATCGGCCGGGGGCGAGCGAGCTTCTCTGCGAGCCGCGCCGCGTGAGCCTGGGCGGAGTCCGACATCCATGCAAGGCTAGCGAGCGGCCCCCTGCGACGCGCCCGCTAACCTTGCAGGATCGAGCGGTCCGAGACGACGCCCGCGCGAGGCCCGCCAAGGCAGCAGGGCGCGTGACTGCGCCTAGATAACCTGCACCGATGCGCGACGACGCCACCGCCGTGGACATACACGCCCGCAACATCCGCGCCTCCGTCGAGGTGCAGCCGCACATGCGCCTGGTGCACGGGATGCGCAAGCCGTCCAACTGGCTGCAGCTCGTGCGCTTCGGCATCGTCGGCGGCGTCGGGTTCATCGTCAACCTCGCCGTGTACGCGCTGTTCGTCCACCCGCTCGGCGTCGACTATCACATCGCCGCGGTCGTAGCGTGGATCGTGGCCGTCTTGAACAACTTCGTGCTGAACCGCCACTGGACGTTCGACGCGCGCGGCGGCCAGGCCCATGCGCAGGCGATGCGCTTCATCGTCGTCAGCCTCGCGGCGTTCGCCGTCAGCCTGCTCCTGCTCACCCTGTTCGTCGAGGCCGCCGGCCTCGCCAAGGTCCCCGCTCAGGCGTTCGCCGTCGCCGCGGCGATGCCCTTCAACTTCATCGGCAACAAGCTCTGGAGCTTTCGCTCAGAGGCCGCAGCGCTCGTCGAGCCGGGGCGCTGAGCGCGTCTTCCGGGCCCGTTGGCCGCCCCTGACGGGTACCTATACTCTGGCCTTCCCCCCTTCTCGGAGGACTTTT
>DATHJQ010000290.1:0-6791 GCA_035286505.1 Solirubrobacteraceae bacterium
CGCGCCTCGAGCCCGGCCACCTGCGCGCCCGCAGTGAGCCGCTGGCGCTCGCGGAGATCCACCTCGGCCTCCTCGAAGTCCAGCTCATCGCCGACGAGCTCATCGTCGTCCAGCTCGGCATCGTCCAACGCGTCGAGCGGCCGCCCAGACCGCAGCGCGGGCTCGGCCTGCAGATCGGACTCTGACTGCTCGCCGGTGTGCAGCAGCTCGTCGGGTTCGAGCAGCTCGTCGGCGATCACCGCGAGGTCGGGGTCGAGGTGGCCGCAGATCACGTCGCGCAGCAGCGAGCGCAGGTGATTGGCGACGTCCTCGACGAGTCCCTGCAGGTCGCGTCCTTGCGCGCTGTGCCGGCGATCAAGGAGCGCTCGAGCGCGATCGCGCGCGTCGTCCGCTCGGTCAAATCGAGACGCTGCTCGGGCGTCGCACACAGCGCGGCGATCCGGCCCGCGAGCAGTCCGCTGGCGGGGCCCTCCGGCTCGAGCAGCGCACGCAGCGCCAGCAGGTTGTCGGTCAGCGCTTCGAACGGGCTCTCGCGCTCGCAGCCGAGCTCGAAGCGTCGCAGCGCCCAGGCCAGATCGTTGTCGTGCGGCGCTCGCCGCGAGACGAGGTTGCAGAACGCGCGAAGCTCGTCCTCCTGCTCACTGGAGACCACGAGCATCCCGTGAGGGCGCCCGCCGGAGCCGAGCGCGAGCGGATTCCAGGGACCGGCGCCGACGCGCAGCCAGCCGAGCGCGCCGAGCGTGACGCGGCCGTCGCCGAACAGTCGCAGCGCTGAGAGCAGGTCTCGCATCACGGCGCGCCCGCCCTGCAGCGCCTCGTCGATCTCCTCTCGCTCGGTCGTGAAGGCGACGATCAGATGACCGTGTTCACCCTCATCCTCATGCGGCACGGCGGCCGCCTCAGGCAGTTCGGCCAGCGCGTCGGCTCGGGCGATGCGCAGGCCCGTGGTCAACTGCAGCTCGCTCGAGCCGATCGTCACGCCGTGCAGCGTCGCCACCAAACTGACCTCGCCGGCGCCGGCGAGCGTGGCGTTCTGCAGGCGCTCCAGCGCCGCCTGAACACGGTCCGCTCGCAGCTCGAAGTCGGTCTGCTCGTCGAACACTTCTTCCAGCAGCGCTTTTATGGCCGCACAGGCGCGCGCGCGGCCCTTTGCCTGGGCGGCCTCGCCGCCGACGCTTGCCAGATATCGATCGAGGCCGTCGAAGCGCTCGAGCAGCATCGCCGCCTCGGCGTGACCGGACAGACGTTTCAGCGAGCCGTCGCGCTCGCTGATGAACTGCTTGGTGAGCGCGCGGTAGGTGTAGAGGGGAGTGCCCGCCCCGCCCCTGCGAGCCGAACGCGCGCCGAGCTCGAACGGCACCTCCGCGCCGGCCGCCACCTCGGCGCGCAGGTACGCAGCCGCCGCTCCGAAGAGCTCCGTGAGCGACGTTTCCAGCTGCTTTGAACGCATCGCGCCCTGACTTCGCGGCGGGCGGACGCGCTCCTGCTCGGCGTCATGCCGCGCAGCTCTTGTTGCACCGAGCTGAAGCTAGGCCAGCGCGAGCGCGTCGGGCAGGTCGCGGTCGGCGCCGGTGGCACACAGCCAGTCTTCGCCGTACTCGCGCATGTCGTCGATGATCGGCAGCAAGGCGCGCCCCTTCTCGGTCAGCGCATACTCCACGCGCGGCGGAACCTCCGCAAACGTCTGGCGCTCGACTATCGCCTCCTCCTCCAGCGCGCGCAGGCGCAAGGAGAGCGTGCGCGGGCTGATTCCTACGAGCGAGCGTTCCAGCTCGCAGAAGCGCGAGCACCCCTCAGACAGTTCACGTATGAGCAGCAGCGTCCACTTGCCGCACACGATCTCGGCGGTCCGGCAGACGGGGCATGTCTCGTCAACGGCCATTTCACCTTTACTTTACCGAATGAAGTAAGGGGAGCCCTGGAGGAAGCGACGAGCTATGCCGCCGTCAGCGAGGAGCTGCCGCCCGCCACGGGCGTCTGCGGCGCCGGCTCGGACTCGGCACGGCGGTCCTCGGCCGAGGCGACGTCCTCCATGGTCGTGCCCCGGCGGCCGTCGGCCTGCATCAGCAGCTTGAAGTCGTGCGGGCTGGAGGCGACGGTCATGGCGTCCTCGAACGTCACGCGCCCGGCCTTGACGTGACCGAACAGCGCCTGGTCGAAGGTCTGCATGCCGTAGTAGCCACCCGAGGCGATCACTTCGACGAGCTTGCCCGTCTGCGTGGGGTCGACGATCATGTCGCGCACTCGGCCGGTCATGCGCAGGATCTCGCAGACGGCCACGCGGCCGCCGTCGGCGCCGGGCACCAAGCGCTGTGAGATGACGCCCTTGATCGTGCCGGCGATCATGCTGCGCGCCTGCTGGTGCTGATGCGGCGGGAAGAAGTCGAGCATGCGATTGATCGACTCGCTGGCGTCGACGGTGTGGATGGTGGAGAGCACGAGGTGTCCGGTCTCGGCGGCGGACAGCGCCGCCTGCACGGTCTCCTCGTCACGCATCTCTCCGATCAGGATCACGTCGGGGTCCTGGCGCAGCACACGCCTCAGCGCACGCTTGAAGGAGGCGGTGTCCATGCCCACCTCGCGCTGGTTGATCGCCGAGCGTTTGTCGGAGTGCACGAACTCGATCGGGTCCTCGATCGTCACGATGTGCCTGCTTTTCGTGTAGTTCATGTGGTCGATCATCGCGGCCAGCGTGGTTGACTTTCCCGAGCCGGTCGTGCCGGTCAGGAGCACGATCCCGCGCTCCTCCTCGGCAAGTTCGGTGATCACGTCGGGCAGCGAGAGCTCCTCGATCGTGCTGATCTTGTGCGGGATCGCGCGGCAGGCCATCGAGATGACGCCTCGCTGTTGAAAGGCGTTGATCCGGTAGCGCGCGACACCGGGCAGTTCGAAGGAGAAGTCGACCTCGTGCTCCTTGACGAATTCGTCGAGCTTTGCGTCGTCGTTGAGCAGCTGTTTGAGCGCGCCGTCCGTGTCTTCGGCTGTCAGCGGCTCTGCCCCCTCGGCGCCCGCCAGCTCGCCGTTTATGCGGAACAGCGGCGCCGCGCCCACCTTCAGGTGCAAATCCGAGCCGCCCCTGTCGACGAGCTCGCGCAGGGCCTGCTTCACGTCGATCATAGGTTGCTGATCGGCAGGACGCGGGCTTGGCTTGAGTCCGCTGCCCCGCCGTGGACGGGCTGGAAATGGCGCCGGGGCCACACCGTCCCGCCGCTCAGGCGCCGGCGCCTGCGGCGTCGCGCTCGGCCAGCGCCTTGAGCGTGAGCAGCAGCGCCATCGAACGCTCCTGCGCCGGCGTGCCCCAGTTCGCGCCCGCGATCATGTCCGCGCGGCGACGTCACGCCTGGCTGCGCGACGATGTGGCCGACGCGGCGCGCCGGCTGCTGAGCTGACGCGTCAGCTCACGCCACGTCGCGGAGCTTCTGCGCCTCTGCGAGCGACTGCAGCTTCTTCAGCGACTGGTTCTCGATCTGGCGGATGCGCTCGCGGGTGACGTTGAACGTGCGCCCCACCTCGTCGAGCGTCCGCGGGTGCTCGCCGCCGAGGCCGTAGCGCAGCTCGAGCACGCGGCGTTCGCGATAGGAGAGGTTCTCGAGCGCCTCGCGCAGCGCCTCCTTGGTGAGGATCTCAGCGGCGCGCTCGTACGGCGACTCGGCGCGCTCGTCGGCGATGAACTGGCCAAACTCCGACTCCTCCTCGTCGCCGACGGGCTTCTCCAGCGAGACGGGCGCCTGCGCGGAGCGCTTGATCGAGTCGACCTCCTCGGGGTCGATTCCGGTGACCTCGGCGATCTCATCGGCCGTCGGCTCGCGGCCGAGCTCGGTGACGAGCTTGCGCTCGGCGCGCCCGATCTTGTTGAGCTTCTCGACCACGTGCACGGGAATGCGAATCGTGCGCGCCTTGTCGGCAAGCGCGCGGGCGATCGCCTGGCGGATCCACCAGGTCGCGTAGGTCGAGAACTTAAAGCCCTTGCGGTAGTCGAACTTCTCGGCCGCGCGCACGAGACCGAGCGTGCCCTCCTGGATCAGGTCGAGGAACGGCAGTCCCTGGTTGCGGTAGTTCTTGGCGATCGAGACGACGAGGCGCAGGTTGGACTCGACCATCTTCTGCTTGGCGTCGAGGTCGCCGCGCTCGATGCGCTTGGCCAGGTCGACCTCCTCCTGCGCGGTCAGCAGGCGCACCTTGCCGATGTCCTTGAGGAACAGCTGCAGCGAGTCGGTCGTCATGTCCGGCTTGAGGTCCAGCGCCGCTTTGGCTTTGCGCCGACCGCGTTTGTCGGGCGCGCGCTCGACCTGTGAAGCCGCGGCCGTCGCCGGGTCGATGTCCTCGACGAGCTCGATCTCCGCCTTCTCGAAGAAGCCGTGCAGCTCTTCGACGTCTGACTCGTCCAAGTCGAGCTCGGACATAGCCTTGGTTATCTCCGTGTAGGAGAGCACTCCGACCTGCTGGCCCTTGGCGAGCAGGCCCTTGACCTCATCCAGCTCCTGCAGCTCGACTACTGACATCTGTTCCCGTTTCTTCCGTCGGTCGACAACCCGCGGCCACGCCGCGACCCTGGCGGATTCCGGCTGAGGGCAGCCCCTCCGTGGGACATACGGCGGAGCTACGCCCAGCGTCACAGCTCGTACTGCTTTCCAGGCACCCATGCTAACGCGTAGTTGCGGTCGATCACAACGATCCGCCGGTCGAGTTGCAGCGCTGGGCGCACGCTCCCGCAGCGAACGTTAAGCAATGATGTGGCCTGTGGCCGACACGAACGCCAACGAAGACCACACGCGCGACGGCGGGGTGCTGACCAAGCTGCCGCGCACGCGCCCGCAGCGCTCGAGCGCGCGTCGTTCGGCGGCGCGCGCTGCGACCGCGGCGCCGGCGCGCGCTCGCAAACCGGCCAACGGCAAGCGCGCGGGGAGCAAAACGCGCGGAACGGTTGCACCGGCCCCGCGGGCGGCCGCGAACGGCGCCGCCGCGCCGGGCTCCTCGACCAAGGCGAAGTCGCGCGTCCGCGCCACCCGCCCGGCCGCGGCCACCAAGCGCAGCAGCGCACCGCGCCGAGCCGCGGCGCGCAAGAGCCGGACACCCGCGTCGGTGGAAGCTGCGCCGCGACAGGGCTTTGAGTGCGACGGCGAAACGTCCGGGAGCTCGATACCGCCGCCGGGCGGCGCCGAGCTCGTGGCGACCGCCGCCGAGATCGTCGGCGAGCTGGCCAGAGCCGGCCTGTCGACCGGCGAGCGGCTGTTCAAGGACGTCCTTTCGCGCCTGCCGCGTTCCTGAGTCATATCTCTGTGATGACTTGAGCCCGGCGCGGTGCGGCAGTGCCCCGTCGAGTCAAGCAAGCCTGCATGCACAAACCTTCGCAAGCCTCCGGGAAGGTGTTCTGTATACTTGCGCCCCACGCCGAGCTCCCACGACTCAGGTCGGGGGAGACGGGGGACCCATTGCGAACCGGAAGCGCTCGGTTCGCCGGGGCGAATCGACCGTTCGAGGTCGTAGCGCCGCCAGTTGTGGCGCGAGCCCGTCAGCTCACCCCGTAGGCGTTGAAGCCGATGCGAAGCCCGTTTTCGACGACATATCTGCTCGTGCTGATGGCCGCGACCGCCTGCGTCGGCGGCGTGACCGCCGATGCACTCGCCGAGACGGGCGGCGTCGCCAGCGCGCCCGCGTCGCCGGTCGAAGCGATCAAAAAGGTGGCGCTGGCGACCTGGTTCGGCCCTGGTTTCTACGGCCACACGACCGCGTGCGGGCAGACGCTGACACCAGCCGTCGTCGGCGTCGCCAACCGGACGCTTCCCTGCGGAACGCTCGTGCGGTTCGGCTACAAAGGCCGCGCCGCGACCGTCCCGGTGATCGACCGTGGACCGTACGCGCACAACGGAGCCCAGTGGGACCTGACGACGGGAGCGGCCAGCGTGCTGGGCATGGCCGACACGGCGCGCCTGCACACGAGGATCGTCGGCAGCGTTGCCAACACGCCGACGCTCGGCCTTCCGCCCGGATCGATGCCCGAAGCGGCGCTGGTCACGACCGGCGGCGCTCCCGCCGCCTGAGCACTCCGCGACGTTAGGCGCGTCCGTCCACGCGCGAGCCAGGCCCGCGCGTGACCCGCAGCACCGGGTCCGCTGCCTCCGACGCCGCCCTCGGCTGCGAGCCGGCGTCCTGCGAGCCCACCCCGGGCGCCTCGCGTCCGCCGCTCAAGGGTATGTCCCACGGGCGCGCGCGCGGCGCGGTCTGACGCGGCGTCGTTCGCGCGGGCTGAGCGGACGTCGCCCGGCTCTGCGAGTGGGCGCCAACGAACGGCCGCTCGGTGACGCCACCGCCCACCGCAGGCGCGGCGGGCGCGCGCGGGGGCGCAGCGGGCGCCTCGCCGCGTTCGTCGATGAGCACCGCGCGGCGACCGCGCGGCGAGGATTGCGGCGACGTGTAGAGGATTTGCTCACCACCCGCGCGCTCCGGCTCACCGGGCGCCTGGGCGACCTTGGCGCCGACGCCGACCGGGGCGTCTCGTGCGAGCACGGCGCCGAGCAGCGATGCACAGGTGAACGCGAGACGATCGGAGAGGTCCGCCACCTGCCTCGCCGAGGGGTCATTCAGCTCATCGAGCGTCGCCTCCCAGACGACGCCGCGCAACGCCTCGACATCGCTCGCCGCCGACGTCACTTCACCGGCCGGCGCGATCCACGAGGCGAGCGCGTCCACATGTCCCGCGCCGCCGGGCTCGCGCGACGCGGGCGGCTCGAGCATTCGCGCGAGCTCGGCGTCGGAGCCCAGCGCACGCGCAAGCCGCTCGCAGAGTGCAG
>DATHJQ010000291.1:0-5588 GCA_035286505.1 Solirubrobacteraceae bacterium
GCTGGCGGTCGATGGCCGCGACGGCAACCGAGTCCACCGATCCCGAGCTCCAGGCGACCGCCTGGGACCTCGAGCCGCTCGTCGACGGCGAGGGCGCCGACGGCGTCGAGCGCCGCCTGGCCGAGGCGCTGGAGCGCGCGCAGGCATTCGCCGCGCGCTACGCCGGCAAGCTGGACGAGCTCGACAGTCCGAGCCTGCGCGAGGCGATGCAGCAGCTCGCTGCAATCTACGATCTCGTCGGCCGCTGCGGCACATATGCGGCGCTGCGCTTCTCCACCGACACCGCCGATCCCGCCAACGGCGCGCTGCTGCAGGTCGCACAGGAGCGCGGCACGGCGATCGAGACGACGCTTCTTTTCTTCGATCTGGAGTGGGCCGCGCTGGACGACGCGCGGGTGGAGGGGCTGCTCGGCGGCGACGGCTTGGACCTCTTCCACCACCACCTGCGCAACGTGCGCCGCTACCGCGATCATCTGCTGTCAGAGCCCGAGGAGAAGATTCTCGCGGAGAAGGCGCTAACCGGCGCCGGCGCGTGGACACGGCTGTTCGAGGAGCTGACGTCGGCGATCGAGGTACGCCTTCCGGGAGCCGGCGCCGGCGCTGGCGCCGGCCGGGACGGCAGCAAGGACAGCGGGCGCGGCGGGCAGGCGCCGGCGTCTGACGAGGGCGAGACGGTTGCTCTCGACACTGCTCTCAGCCGCCTCTCGCTGCCCGATCGCGAGGCGCGGCGTTCGACTGCGCAGGCCGTCAGCGAAGCGCTTGCTCCCGGGCTGCGCACGCGCGCCTTTCTCTTCAACACGCTGCTCGCCGACAAGAGCATCGATGACCGGCTGCGCCGATACCCGAGCTGGCTGGCGGCGCGCAATCTCGCGAACGAGGCAAGCGACGAGTCGGTTCAGGCCCTGATCGAAGCGGTGCGCGGGCGCTATGAGATCCCGCGCCGCTGGTATCGGCTGAAGGCGCGGCTGCTCGGCGTCGATCGTCTGGCCGACTACGACCGCATGGCTTCCGTCAGCGAGGACGAGGTCAGTTTTCCCTTCGCGCGAGCGCGCGAGATCGTGCTCGAGTGCTACACGTCGTTCTCGCCCGAGCTCGGCCAGGTCGTGCGTGGCTTCTTCGACGAGCGCCGTGTCGACGCTCCGGTGCGCGCGGCCAAGCGCGGGGGCGCCTTCTGCGCGTCGGGCGTGCCCTCGGTGAAGCCATACGTGCTGCTGAACTACACGTCGCGCCGGCGCGACGTGCTCACGCTTGCGCACGAGCTCGGCCACGGCGTGCACTTCGCGCTCGCCGCGCGCCAGGGGATCTTTCACCAGAGCACGCCGCTGACGCTCGCCGAGACGGCCTCGGTGTTCGGCGAGACGATCGTGTTCTCGCGCCTGCTCGCCGAGGACTCCTCGCCGGCCTCGCGCCTGGCGCTGCTGGCGGAGAACCTCGAGGACACGATCGCCACGGTCTTTCGCCAGGTCGCCATGAACCGCTTCGAGGACCTCGTGCACACGGCGCGCCGCGAAGAGGGCGAGCTGTCGGTCACGCGCTTCGGCGAGCTGTGGGCCGACAGCCAGTCAGAGCTGCTGGGCGACTCCGTCGAGCTGACCGACGGCTACCGCTCGTGGTGGTCCTACATCCCGCACTTCATCGGCAGCCCCGGCTACGTCTACGCCTACGCCTACGGCCAGCTGCTGGCGCTGTCGGTCTACGAGCGCTACGAGCAGCTCGGCGCCGAGCTCGTGCCGCGCTACCTGCAGCTGCTCGCGGCCGGCGGCTCGCGCAGTCCCGAGGAGCTCGGGCAGATCGTGGGCATCGACCTCGCCGACCCGGGCTTTTGGGAGGCCGGGCTTGACCTCGTCGAGCGCCAGTTGCAAGAAGCCGAAGAGGCCGCAGAGGCTTCCGGGCGGTTGTAAGGCCGGACGCGGGCGCTGTAGGGTGCTCGCGCGATGCGCCTGAAGCCCGCACCGGACGACCAGCTCGAGCGCGTCGCGCTCGCTCTCAATCTCGCGCCGCTGCCCGGCGCGTATGCGATGTACGGCATGGTCATCGGGCGCGTCGTCGGCGTCGCGCAGCGCCTCGGCGTGTTCGCCCAGCTGCTGAAGGGACCGGCCACCGCCGGGCGCGTGGCCGAGGAGCTTCAGCTGCAGGTCGCCGGAACGCGGCTTCTGTGCGAAAACCTCGCCGGCCTGGACATCCTCGAGCAGGACGGCCACACCTTCTCGCTGCCCAAGCGCTCGCGCAAGTGGCTGGACCCGGCCTCCGACAGCTACATCGGCACGTGGCTGGAGCACACGACCACCTACTGGGAGTGGTACGGCGACCTGGAGCGCATCGTGCGCGACGGCGGCAGCTTCGAGATCCACCGCCAGGCCGCCGAGGACGCGCGGTACTGGAAGCTCTACATCACCGGCCAGTACGAGCTGGCCCGACTGTCCGCCGCAGAGGTCGCCAAGGCGATCAAGCTCGGCGACAGGCCCACCGCGCTGCTCGACGTTGCCGGCGCGCACGGGTGGTTCTCCGCGGAGCTGTGCAAGCGACACGAGACGCTGCACGCCACCGTGCTCGACCTGCCCGGCAGCGCACGCGTCGGGCGCGAGATCATCGCCGCGGCCGGCATGAGCGAGCGCGTCGAGCACCGCGACGGCGACATGTTCGATTCAGAGCTCGGCGGCCCCTACGACGGCGCGCTGGTGTTCGACATCATCCACCACCTCTCCGGCGAGCTGGTCGTCACGCTGCTGCGCCGCGTCCGCGAGGCGATGAAGCCGGGCGCGACCGTCGCCGTGCTCGACATGTTCCGCTCCGACTCCAAGCACGAGCGCGCCTCCGCGGCCGCGCTGGGCCTGTTCTTCCACCTGACCTCCGGCGCCGACCTGCACAGCCCGGCAGAGCTCGCCGAATATTTCGCGCAGGCCGGCTTCGGCGCGCCAAAGCGCACGAAGATTCGGCGCATTCCCGACCAGCAGTTGTTTCAGGCGCAGGCCGTTTGAGCGTAAGGTCGTGTGAAGATCGAGTTCCTTTCGACCCTAGCGGTGATCGCGCCCGATCCGCCCGCAAGCGCGATCGCCGGGATCTCCTACGCGCCGTCACTGCATGGCTGAGCCGACTCCGGTGCAGGCTCGCGCAGTCGCGTCCCGACGCAGGCCTACCCGGGCAGGATGCGCGCCAGCAGCGCCGGGACGTCGGCGATCGAGTCGGCGATCGCCGTCGGCGTGACTTCCGGCGGCAGTGCGTCCTGGCGGTACTTGCCGGTGCGCACGAGGATGCCCGGCAGCCCGGCGGCCATCGCGCCGCCGACGTCGGCCTCGACGTCGTCGCCGACCATCACGGCGTTGTCCAGGCCCATGTCCACGATCGCGGCCTGAAAGAACGCCTCCGCGGGCTTGCCCACGACCACCGCCTCCTGACGCGTGGCGTACTCCAGGGCGGCTGAATAGGCGCCGACGTCGAGCGCCAGGCCGTCGGCCCGGCGCCAGTAGCGGTTGTGCTGCAGCGCGACGAGCTCCGCACCGTCCATGATCAGCCGAAATGCGTGGTTGAGCAGCTCGGCATCGAAGCGCTTGCCCACGTCACCGAGGATCACCGCGTCGACGCTCTCGGCGCCCCCGCTGTCCTCGAACCTCGCGAGGTCCTCGCGCAGCCCGTCGCTGACGATCAGCTCGACCGACTCGTAGCCGCGCTCGTCGCAGTAGCTCACGGCCATCGCCGCCGGCGTCAGCACTTCCTCGACGGTGATCTCGAACCCGAGCTCGGCGAGGTGCTCGCAGACCTGGCGGCGCGAACGCGACGTCGTGTTTGTCACCAGGCGCAGGCCCGCCCCGGCTTCGCGCAGCTCGCCGAGCGCCGCGTGCGCGCCCTCGATCGGCTCGTCGCCGACGTACAGCACGCCATCGATGTCCAGCAGGATGCCAAACGGGCCCTCGCTGACAGCGTTCATGATGCAACTCTAGAGACGCGCCGCGCCGGCGGCGCCGCCGGCGGCGGGCGGTCGTGCTGAACAGGCCAGGTCCACGCTGTCCCGTCACGCCACGCCGCGCGCGGGGCGGGCGCGGGTTCAGAAGAACAGACCGCCGAGCGCGCTGCCGGCGTGGTGCACGAGGTCGAAAAGCGGCTGCGGCACGATCCCGAAGAACAGCGTCGCCGCGCCAGCCAGGATCGCCACGCACGCGACCTCGGGCTGGAGCTTTCGCGCCGGCTCGTCGAGCTCGGGCGAGCCTCCGGCGAGCGCCGGCAGCCCCTGGCCGCCTCCCGGCGGCGTGATCGCGGGCGAGAGCAGCTCGTCGGCGCCGGGCTGCGCGCTCGGCGCCTTGCGCATCCACATCGCCGCGATCACCGGCAGGTAGTAGCCCAGCGAGATCATCGAGCCGACCACGATCACGACGCCGAGCCACGTGTAGCCGCCGGACACGGCCGCGTCGATCAGATAGAACTTCCCGGTGAAGCCGGCCGTGGCGGGAATGCCCGCCAGCGCGAGCATCGAGATCGTCATCGGCCACGCAAGCAGCGGGCGCTCGCGACCGAGTCCGGCGACGGCCTGGATCGAGTCGCCCAGGCCAGTTTCTCGCTCGCGCGCGACGATCACCGCGAACGACGCCATGTTCATGAACGCGTAGACCGCCAGGTAGAAGACGGTCGCGCGGATGCCCAGCTGTGTGGCGACGACCACGCCGGCGAGCATGTAGCCCGCCTGCGCCACCGAAGAGTAGGCGAGCATGCGCTTCAGCGAGGACTGGCCAAGCGCGCCCACGTTGCCGACGAGGATCGTGATCGCCGCCAGCGCCGCCAGCGCCGGCCCCCAGCTGCTCTGCGCGCCGATCAGCGCGACGTCGAAGAAGCGCAGGAACACGCCGAGCGCCGCGACCTTCGTGGCGACCGCCATGAACGCCGTGACCGGCGTCGGCGCTCCCTCGTAGACGTCCGGCGTCCATTGATGAAACGGTGCGACGGACGCCTTGAAAGCGAGCCCGACGACGCACAGCGCGATGCCGGTCAGCGTCAGCGGATCGGTCGCCAGCCCGCCATCGCCACCGGACAGGGCGCGCGCGATCGCGTCGAAGTCCGTCGCGCCCGTGGCGCCGTAGATCATCGCCAGGCCATACAGCAGCGTCGCCGAGCCGACGGCGCCGACGATCAGGTACTTCAGCCCCGACTCAAGCGAGTGCTCGCGACGCAGTTCGCTGGCACACAGCACGTACAAGGGAATCGACAGCAGCTCCAGGCCGACGAACAGCGCGACCGTGTTCTGCGCGGCAGCCAGCAGCGACATTCCGGCGATCGACGTGAGCAGCAGCGCATGGAACTCGCCATGCGCCGCTTCGCGCGCAGCCAGCGAGCGCCACGCCAGCAGCACCGCCAACGCACCGCCGGTCACGAGCATCAGGTTGAGCGCCAGCGACAGGTCGTCGATGCGAAGAGCCCCGGAGACGATCGACTTGTGCGCATTCCACTGCCAGATCGTCAAGCCGGCCGTCGCGCCCAGCGCGACCAGGCTCAGCGCGGGCACGAAGTGGGCGCGCACCCAGCGCGCGCGGATCAGCCCCGCGAGCAGCACCAGCGTCGCGCCGCCGAACAGCGCGATCAGCGGCGACAGCCCCGCGAAG
>DATHJQ010000292.1:0-4950 GCA_035286505.1 Solirubrobacteraceae bacterium
CGCCGCTCCTTGATGTTGGAGGAGTGCGCGGAGCGGATCAGCGCGACGCCGATCTCCTGGCAGGCGGCGCGCAGCGCGCCGCTGACGACCTGCAGCTCGATCGCGTCTAGCGCGCTCATGCGCGCGTCTCGTGCGCGCCCGGCTCGGCATCGTCCGGATAGTCGCTGCGACCCGGCGCGTCGCCGGTGTCCGCGCGCTGCAGATGCAGCGTGCCGTGCTCGTCGACGGCGCCCGACCAGCCCGGCGCGACGAGCAGAGTGGACTCGGGCAGCGCGCAGAGTGCGGGACCGCGAACGCGCGTGCCCGGGGCGAGCTCGCCGCGCAGCACGCGAGCGTCGCGCGTCGCGCCGGCGAACACGACGGGCGCCCTGTCGGGCTCGCCTTCGAAGCGCCCGGCGCCGTCGTCGGCGCTGTCGCCGCCCCCGTGCGGGCGCAGCGCGGGCGCGGCGCCCCAAACGGAAGCGCGCACGTTGACGAGCTCGATCTCGGCGGCGCTGTCGCGGTAGCCGTAGCGCTGCTCGTGCGCGGCGGCGAAGGCCTCGCACAGCTCGTCGGGATCGTCGGACTGCGACTGCTCGACGGCCAGCTCGAAGGACTGGCCGCTGTAGCGCAACTCGTAGGTCACGCGCCGGCTTGCGACGTCGCCGGCAAGCGCGGTGCCGGCCTGGCGCAGCAGCTCCTCGCGCAGCTCGCGTAGGCGCTCCTTGCTGAGCTGCTGGCCGCGCAGCAAGACGGTGCGCGAGACGTCGTGACGGGGCGCGGCGGCGGCGAGCCCGAGCGCGGACAAGACGCCCGAGGCGCGCGGGCAGAGCACGCGGCGGATGCCCAGCTCGTCGGCCATGGAGCAGGCGTGCAGCGGCCCGGCGCCGCCGAAGGGCATCAGGGCGAAGCGGCGCGGGTCGATGCCGCGCTGCACCGTGAGCACGCGCAGCGCGCCGAGCATCTCGGACTCGGCGACGCGCACGATCCCTTCGGCGCAGGCGAGCGTGTCCAGGCCCACTTCGGCGGCGAGGCGAGCGACGGCGCGCTCGGCGGCGTCGCGATCGAGCGCCAGGCCGCCGGCCAGCGGCGAGTCCGCGAGCAGCCGCCCGAGCAGCAGGTTGGCGTCGGTGACGGTCGCCAGGTCAGCGCCTGCCGCGTCGACGCCCCCTCCGCGCCCGTAGCAGGCGGGCCCGGGATCGGCGCCGGCCGACTGCGGCCCGACGCGCAGCGCGCCGCCGGAGTCGCGCCAGGCGATGGAGCCGCCGCCGGCGCCGACGGTGTGGATGTCCAGGGCGGGCAGCGCGAGCGGCCGACCGGCGATTTCGCGCTCGGCGGTCTCGGCGACGTCGCCGCCGTCGATCAGGCAGACGTCGCAGGAGGTGCCGCCCATGTCGAAGCAGAGCACGTCGCGCTCGCCGGCGAGCTCGGCGAGCAGCAGCGCGCCGCCGACGCCGCCGGCGGGCCCGGAGAGCACGGTGAGCGCGGCGTGCGCTGAGGCGCGCGCGACTTCGGTAAGCCCGCCGGAGGACTGCATGATCTGCGGCTCGGGCAGGCCGAGCGAGCCCGCGTCGTCGGCCAGCCGGCGCAGGTAGTCGGCGAGCAGCGGCGAGAGGGCGGCGTCGAGCACCGTGGTGGCCGTGCGCTCGAACTCGCGAAATGTGCCGACGACGTCGCTGGACAGCGACAGGCGCGCGTCGGGCAGCAGCTCGGCGACGAGCTCGCCGAGCTGGCGCTCGTGCTGGGGGTGGGCGTAGGAATGCAGCAGCGCCACGGCGACGGCCTCGGGCCGGCTCTCGGCGACCTCGCGCACGAGCTTGCGCGCGGCGTCTGCGTCGAGCTCGCGCAGCGGCCCATCGGGCGTCGTGCGCTCGGGGGCGGCGAAGCGCAGCTCGGCGGGCACGAGCGGCGCGGGCGGCGCGTCGCAGAGCCGGTACAGGTGCGGGCGGGCCTGACGGGCGAGCTCGATGACGTCGGTGAAGCCGTCGGTGGCGATCAGCGCGGTGCGCGCGACGCGGCCCTGCAGCAGCGCGTTGGTGGTGACGGTCATGCCGTGCGCGAAGCGGCGCACGTGCTCGGCTCGCGCGCCGGCGCGCGCGAGCACGAGCGCGACGGCGTCGAGCACGGCCTGGGACTGGCGGGCGGGCGTTGAGGGGACCTTGGCGGTGTGTACGGCGGAGTCCTCGCCGACGAGCACGGCGTCGGTGAAGGTGCCGCCGACATCGACTCCGAGGAGCACGCTCGGGAGCCTACGCGACGGCTGCGGACGCAATTGAGCGGCGGGCCGGCTCAGGCGCGGCTCGGCGTGTGACTATGCGGCGGCGAGCTCGCGATCCTCGGTTTCGGCAAGGTGCTGGTGCGACGGGCAGTAGCCGTTGTGCGGCAGCGGCACGCGCTGGCAGGCCGCGCCCTTGCGCGTGGTGGCGCGGCACTGCGGCGGCGCACCGCTGACGGCCGCGTAGCCCTCGTGTGGGTGCTGGACGACGAACTCCTGCGCGTACTGCACGTAGCGGCAGACGACCTGGTGCACGTGCGACTGCGCGGACATGGGAAAGTAGTTGCGGATGTCGGCGAACAGCGTGCGCTCGGGGCGCGCGAAGTAGTGGCGGTCGGTCGCCAGGCGGGTGACGACGGCCTCGCACGCGCGCAGCACGGCGGCGTGGTTGGAGGCGGCGGGGGCGCCCGGCGGCGGAGGGACGATCCGGGGAGCTAGCTCCCTGTAGATGGCGCGGCTGAACTGGTACATGGCTACTCCCTCTTTCTCTATGGAGCACACCCCCCGGTCTCAGAGACTCCAAAAGCCTTCAATTCCTTTACGCCCGATAACACGTCTGCGATCAGAAAAGACCTGAGATAAAGGCGAGACGGGCAAGTTTTTAGATTTAGGACCCCCCCGGGGTCCGGTTTGGCGTGGCGGCTGGGGCTCGGCCGGGTGCTGCGGTCCCGCGGCCGAGGCTGCGGCGAGGCTTTCAGCTCCAGGCCTGCCAGGCGATCGCCCCGTCGCCGTGCCGTGCCTGCTCGCCGGGGCGGAGGTCGCCACGGACGACGACGTGGCGGCCGTCGAGCGCGGGGTTGCGCTCGGGACGGTCCAGGCGCTGATGCGCGCCGCGGCTCTCGTCGCGCGCGAGCGCGCAGCGGGCGATCGCGCGCACGAGCGGATGATGATCGTGAAGCAGCCGCGACAGGCCGTCGGCGCTGCGCACGATGCCCGCCTCGCGCCACAGCGCGTCGCGCGTGTCGGCGTCGACGAGCGGCGGCGCGGGCAGCTCGCGCAGTCGCGCCAGCTCGGCCTCGCCGGCCGCGCGACGGACGCGCGCCGGCTGGGCGAGCGCGTGCGCGACGGCGCGTCGCGCGAACACGAAGCACTCGCTCAAGGAGTTGGAGGCCAGCCGGTTGGCGCCGTGCAGGCCTGTGCAGGAGGACTCGCCGACTGCGTAGAGGCCGGGGAGCGTCGACTGCGAGTGCAGGTCGGCGACGATGCCGCCCATCGTGTAGTGCGCGGCGGGCGCGACGGGGACCAGCTCGCGCGTGGGGTCCAGGCCGGCGTCGCGCAGCGCGCTGACGACGTTGGGAAAGTGCGCCGGGTCGACGTGGCGCATGTCGAGGCCGACGGAGCGCTCGCCGGACTCCTGCAGGCGGGCCTGGATCGCGCGCGAGACCTCGTCGCGCGGCAGCAGCTCGTCGACGAAGCGCTCGCCCCCGGCGTCGTGCAGCGTCGCGCCCTCGCCGCGTATCGCCTCGGTGACGAGGAACCCCTCGCGCCCGGCGACGCCGATGACTGCGGTGGGGTGAAACTGCAGCAGCTCGAGGTCGGCCAGGTCGGCGCCCGCCCGATGGGCGAGCAGCAGGCCGACGCCCTGCGAGCCGGGGGGGTTGGTCGTGCGCGCCCACGTGGCGGCGCAGCCGCCGGTGGCGATCACGACGGCGCGCGCGGCGACGATCTGACCGTCGTCGCAGACCAGGCCCTCGCAGCGCCCGTCAGAGCTCCACAGGGCGCGGGCGCGGGCGCGCTCGAGCACGGCGATGCGCGGCTCCTCGGCCACGAGCGCGGAGAGCTGTCGCACGACGCGTCGCCCGGTGGCGCTGCCGCCGGCGTGCACGACGCGGCGCACGGAGTGGCCGCCCTCCAGCCCGAGCGCAAGGCGCCCGGAGCGATCGGCGTCGAAGCGCACGCCGAGCGCCTGCAGGTCGCGCACGCACTCGGGCGCGTCGTGCGTGAGGATCTCGGCCGCGGAGCGGCGCACCAGCCCGCGCCCGGCGAGCTCGGTGTCGCGCAGGTGCAGTGCGGGGCTGTCGTCGGCGGCGAGCGCGGCGGCGAGGCCGCCCTGCGCCCAGTAGCTGGCGGTCTGTGCCAGCGGCGTGGCGGAGATCAGCGCGACTGAGGCGTGCTCGCGCGCCGCGCACAGCGCCGCGTAGAGTCCGGCCGCGCCCGCGCCGACGACTGCTACGTCGGTCTCGCGCGAGACCGCCAGTGAAGGCGCGGGCATCGCCGAGAAAGGTATCTCGCCCGCGCGGCCGACCGGCGCGCGGCTATTTGGCGGCGGCGCCCAGTTTGAATTTGCGCAGCGCTTCGCGCTCGGCGGGAGAGAGTTTGATCCCTTTGCCGCCGGGACCGGCTGTCGCGCCCCCCGCCCCGGTGGCGCCCGCGCCGTTGGTGCTCGCCGGCGGCACTGGAGCGCTCGCGCCGGTTGTGGCCGTGCTCGATCCCGGCGTCGTGCTCGGCGCCGCGGGGCTCGCGGCGGACGCGCTGGCGCCCGGCGACGTCGTGGTCGGCGTCACCGGGGCGCTGGCCGCGGGCGTCGTCACGGTCGCCGTGAAGGGGGCGCGGGACGGGCCGGAGCCGCCGGCGAGCTTGACGAGAGCGGCGGCGAGCACTCCGAGCGCGAGCGCGACGACGACGGCGATCGTGGCGATCGGCGTCTTCCAGTTGGGCGTGGCGGCCAGACGCGTTCGCGCCGCGGCGCCGCAGCG
>DATHJQ010000293.1:0-3174 GCA_035286505.1 Solirubrobacteraceae bacterium
CAGCGAATGACCGATGCGTGGATCGCGTTCCACGACTTCGTCGAGCGCACCGAGGACCTGCCGATCGGCTTCCTCGTGCGCGGCGCGTGCAAGAGCGATCCGGGCGACGACGTGATCGCGGCATACGACGCGCCGTATCCGGACGTGCCCTCGAAGGCCGGCGCGCGCGCGTTCCCGCTGATGATCCCGCGCGAGCCCGACGCGCCGGGCGCCGCGGCCGGCCAGCGGGTGCAGGACGCGCTGAAGGACGACGAGCGCCCGATGCTGATCCTGTGGGCCGATTCTGACCCGATCCTGCCGCCGCACGTCGGCGAGCGCTTCGCCGAGGCGATCGGCGGCCCGGCGCCGCGTCCGATCGAGGACGCAAGCCACTTCCTGCAGGAGGACAAAGGGCCGCTGATCGGCAGCCTGATCGCCGACTGGCTGACCGCCGGTCAGCGGTAGCCGCCGGTGACGCTCGCGCCCGGCCCTCAGGCCGAGCCCGAGCCCGAGCCGCCGACCGAGCTGGGGATCTGCGGCGTGTTGGATCCCGCCTGCAGGCCGGGCTCCGACCGCGAGGCGCGAAGCTCGTAGGAGCGGCGCGCGTTGGCGTCGGCGTCGGCGAGCACGCGGTCGGCCTTCATCGCGCGCGCCATGCCCTCCGACAGGCGCCGCGGCAATACCGTGCCGAGGATGTTGGTGCGCTTGGCCGACTTGGGCACCCAGACTTCGACGAGGGCGAACTGCAGCGCCTCGACGATCGCCTCGGCGACTTCGGCGGGCTCCAGGTTGCTCAGCCCGCGCGCCTCGCCCAGACCGGAGCCGAGCTCGGTCTTGACGACGTAGGGCATCACGTAGCTGAGGTCGATGTGCGCGCCCATCAGGCGCAGCTCGCCGCGCACGGCCTCGGTCAGGCCCACGACCGCGTGCTTGGTGGCCGAGTAGGTCGCGCCGCCGGGCGTGCCGAACTTTCCCGCCTGCGAGGAGATGTTCACGATCTGCCCGCGGTCGCGCGGGATCATGCGCGCCAGCGCGAGCTTCATCCCGAGGATCACGCCGTGGATGTTGATGTCGACCATCCGCTGCGCCGTCAGGTCGTCCTCGTCGATGAAGCGGCCGATCTGCATGATTCCGGCGTTGTTGACGAGCACGTCCAGCGGGCCGAGCTGCCTCTCCGCCTCGTCGAGGAAGTCGGAGAAGGACTGGCGGTCGGTCACGTCCAGCGCCAGCGCGACGGCGCTCGGACCGAGCTCGTCGGCCGTCTTTCGCGCGGCGTCCAGGTCGACGTCTCCGATGGCGACCTTCATTCCCTGGCCGAGCAGCGCCTGGGCGGTGGCGCGGCCGATGCCACGGGCCGCGCCGGTGATCGCGGCTGTCTCTCCGGCGAGGATGCGGGGCTGCTTGGCCATTGTCTTCCTCCTGATCGTGCCGGGAGCGGGGGCCCGGCGAGCGGTTGAGACTGAAAGCTAGCGCGACCTCGCAGCCGGCGTTGGTCGAACAGCCAGTTTGCCTGCGCGCCGCGAGTAAGTAGGGTTCTCCAAATGGCCAGCTTCAAGTTCGAGGGTCAACGCATCGCCTACACGGAGTACGGCGGCGGTCCGGCCGCCGTCACCGAGGCCGGCGCCCGCGGGCGCACGGCGCGCAGCTCGCGCGCCGGCACGCGCCCGGTGATCCTCGTGCACGGCCTGCTGCTCTCGCAGGAGATGCACCGTCCGCTGGCCGAAGACCTGGCCGCGCGCGGCAACCGCGTGATCACGGTCGACCTGCTGGGCCATGGCAAGTCAGATCGCCCGCGCGACATGTGGCGCTACTCGATGCGCTTCTTCGGCGACCAGATCGTGGCGCTGATGGACCACCTGCAGATCGAGGAAGCGGCCGTGATGGGCACCTCACTGGGGGCCAACACGGCGTTGTACGTCGCGCTGACGGCGCCCGAGCGCCTGCGCGGCATGGTGATCGAGATGCCGGTGCTCGACAACGCGCTGATGTGGAGCGCGCTGGCTTTCACCCCGCTGCTGGCCGCGCTCACGTTCGGCGAGCCGGCGATGAAGCTGGTCGGGCGTGGCGCCCGCGCGGTGCCGCGGCGGCTGCTGCCGCACTTCGGCAACGTGATGCTCGACCTCGTGCGCCAGGAACCGGGTCCGAGCGGCGCCGTGCTGCAGGGGCTGTTCTTCGGGCGCGTAGCGCCGCACCGCAACGACCGGCGCACCTTCCAGACGCCGACGCTGGTGCTCGGCCATCGTCGCGACCCGGTGCACCCCTTCTCCGATGCGGGCATGCTCGTCGAGGAGCTGCCCAACGGCCGCCTGCTGGAAGCCAACTCGCTGATGGAGCTGCGCCTGCAGCCCGAGCGCCTGACGAACGAGATCGCCGACTTCCTCGACGAGGTGTGGCTCAGCGCGCCCGCCGCGCGCCGTGCCAAACGCCCGGCCGCGCAGTCGCGCAAACGCTCGAGCAAAGCCGCCAAAGCGCCCGCACGAGCTAAAGCGTCGGCGGCGGCCAAACGCCCGGCCAAACGCGCGCGCGCGGCCGGCTGACCCGCCGAGGCGCAGGCCAGCGGTCGCCCGGCTACTGCTTGCGGGCGAAGAGTTCCACTTCGTTGACGCTGACGCGCCCGGGCGCCGCCGGCATGCCGACGGCGGAGGCCGGCGCCTGGCTGATCCACAGCACGACGAAGCGGTATGGCCTCTTGGCGTTCTGCTGCGCCGCGGCGGTCGCGCCGCCGAACTTGATGCGCGTGCGCTTCTTGCCCTCGGTCTGCGATGGGCTGAGCGGGACCCATGCGGGATCGGTGATCGAGGCCGGCAGCGTCGCGCCGTTGGCGCCGTAGACCTGGACGGTCATGCCGGGAGTGGTCGTGACGAGCGTCAGCGCTGACAGCCGGCGCGCGGTGTTGAGGTCGATGACCAGGCCCTCGGCGAGCTTCGGCGCATTCGCGGGTTCGACGAGCGCGGTCCAGCCGGTGGACGCGTCGCCGTCGATCGCCAGGCTGGGGTCGCCGAAGTTGGTGGCGGCGTAGGCGTAGGGGTTGTACGTGGAAGCTGCGTTGGTGTCCAGCAGCAGCGCTTGGGGGTGGGCTTCGCCGGCGGGAACCTGAGGCTGTTTTGCCGATTTGCGGGTTTTGACGGTCGGTATTTTCACCGTCGGCGAGACTGCGCCGCCCAGATGCTGCAGGGACGGAGCGACGATGGGCCC
>DATHJQ010000294.1:0-8152 GCA_035286505.1 Solirubrobacteraceae bacterium
TGCGTCCGAAGGCGTCGGCCCAGCGCCCGGCTGGAACGAGCAACGCGGCGAACACGATCGCGTAGGCGCTGAGGATCCACGACAGCGAGCCCAGCGAGGCGCCGCCGAAGTGCTTGCCGATCGCCGGGAAGGCGATGTTGACGATGAACAGGTCGAGGCTCGACATGAACACGCCCGTGCACACGATCAGCGAGACGATCCATTTGCGTTGCATGATGAAACGCACCCTAGCACAAGGGTTGCATGATGCAACTGAGCACGCTATGCTGAGCGCATGCTCGGCAACGACTACAGCTCACAGACCTGCAGCATCGCCGGCGCGCTGGAGGTTGTCGGCGAGCGCTGGTCGCTGCTGATCGTGCGCAACGTGTTCCTCGGCCTGCGCCGCTTCGATCAGATCCAAGGCAACCTGGGGATCGCGCGCAACGTGCTGCAGACGCGTCTGGAGCGGCTGGTCGACCATGGCGTGCTCGAGCGAAAGCTCTACAGCGAGCGCCCGCCGCGCTACGAATACCTGCTCACCGAGAAGGGCCTTGACCTGTGGCCGACGGTTGTCGCGCTGATGCAGTGGGGCGACCGCCACGCCGCTCCCGCCGGCGGGCCGGCGGTGGTGCTCGAACACCGCGGATGCGGCGGGCGCGTCGACGAGCACCGCGTGTGCGAGAAGTGCGGCAAGCCGCTGAACGCGCGCGAGGCGCGCGCGCTGCCCGGACCGGGCGCATCGCCCGACCACCCGCTCGTGCGCCGTGGCGTGCACCCCGTCGCGGCCTAGCGACTCACCGAATCGCTCGCGACGCATCCGCTGATCGCGCGGGGCAAGCAGCGCGTCGCCGCCTGACTCCTCGCCAGCGCGACCGCCTGCCGCCGGCGCCCCGCTGCGAGATACTGAGCAGTGGTGTCGCAAGAGAGCATCGACTTCGTCCGGGCCGCCTACGAGTGGGGCAACACTCAGGGGTGGACCGCCCGTGGCTGGTGGCACGAAGACGGCGAGTACGTCAACTCGCGCGAGGACCCCGACCACGGCAGGCACGTCGGCATCGAGGCCGTCGAAGCGCACTTCGCATCGTGGATCGAGGCCTATCCCGACCTGCGCGTAACTCCCGTGGACGTGCGCGCGAACGGGCGGCGCGTGTTCGCGTGGGTGCACTTCTCAGGCCATGGCGCCACGAGCGGCATGCCAGTCGACATGGAGCTCGCGCACGTCCTCACGCTCGAGGACGGCCTGATCAAGCGCCTGGAGGAGTACACCGACCGCGCCGAAGCGCTCGCGCGCGCGGGGATCGAGGAGTAGCCGGCGGCGTGAGCTCGCGCGCGGGCGGCGCCGGCTCGCTGCGTCAGCCACGCGCGATCTCGTCGCGCGCGTGTGTGGCCAGCGCAGCCTGCTCAGCGATCGCCGGCGAGACGTGCGACCAGCTCGGCTCCCTCGCGCGCCATGCGCGAGCGCGGCACCACGACGTCGAAGCCGGCCTCGCGCGCGCGTTGGCCCGTCTCGACGTCGACGTGCGAGTAGAAGGCGAGCGTCTTGACCCCCTCGAGCAACCCGTGCCCGGCGAGCGATTCGCGCACGGCGGCGCCGTCGAGCTGCGCGTCGGTCAGATCGACGACCAGCACCTGCGCGCGCGGCTCATGGACGGCCGACAGGCGCTCGCGCAACTGCGGCACGTCGCCGATCAGCTCGACCTCGTCGCCGGCGGCCGCCAGCGCGCCCTGCACGCGCGAGCCGAACAGCAGGTCCGGGACGAGCGCGAGCACGCGCGCCACGACTACTGCGCCCGCAGGCGGCGAAACTCCTCGCGCGCGGACTGGGGCCGGCCCCACCCCTGCGTGACCTCCGCGCGCCCGCTGCGCGTCTCGCGCACGACCATCTCCGCCTCGATCCCCGCGTCATCCAGCAGCGCCAGCGCGCCGTGGACCGTTTGCGCCGAGGCCGCGTGCCCGAAGCGATGGGCGATCAGCAGGCGCCAGTGCCAGTCGTGCCGCGAGTAGGGGCGCGCGTTGCATGTCGTCAGGTACAGCGCCGCTTCGACGTAGCGCGACTCGTCGGCCAGGCGCATGTCCAGCTCCAGGTCCGTCCAGTCGTCGGCAAGCGAGTCGACGATCTGCTGGAAGCTGTCCGCGAGGCCCATTGCGAGCAAGCCTAGCGTGGCTATGCTCGAAGAATGGCCGCGACGGAGACAGACCTGGCCGGCGAGCAGCAGCGCGCGCTGAGGGAGGGCTGCGGCCTGCTCGACCGCTCCGAGCGCGGCAAGCTCGCGCTGACGGGCGGCGGTGCGCTGGAGTTCCTAAACGGCCAGGTGACCAACGAGCTGACAGACCTGCGACCCGGCGAAGGGCGCTATGCGGCGTTCCTCACGGCCAAGGGCAAGATGCTGGGCGACGTGCGCATCCTCGCCGTCGGCGCTCCCGGCGGCCAAGCCGGCGAGCAGGGTCCGCCGACGGAACTGCTGTTGGACACCGAGCGCACGGCGCTGCAAGCGCTGTTCGACATGATCCGCCGCTACAAGGTCGGCTTCGACGTGGAGCTGCACAAGCGCACCGTGCAGCGCGGGCTGCTTTCGCTGATCGGGCCCGCCGCCGTCGCGACCTCCGGCGCTGACGCGCTGGGCGACGCCGTCGAGCACGCCAACGCAGCTATGGACATCGCCGGCATCGAGGCGCTGGCCGTGCGCAGCGACGTGGGCATCGACCTGATCTGCGACGCCGCCTACACCGAGCGGCTGGCGGCGGCGCTGGTCGAGCGCGGGGCGGTCCCGGTCTCCGAAGCTGCGGCCGAGGTTCTGCGCGTGGAGTCCGGTCGCCCTCGCTTCGGCGTCGACATGGACGACACGACGATCCCGCAGGAGGCGGCGCTGAACGAGCGCGCCGTCAGCTTCACCAAGGGCTGCTACGTCGGCCAGGAGACCGTCGCGCGGCTGTTCTACAGGGGCAAGCCCAACCGGCATCTGCGTGGGCTGCGCCTGTCGGCGCCGGCAGCCACGGGCGAGGAGTTGCACCTCGGCGAGCGGGTCGTCGGGCACGTCGGCAGCTCGGTCGTCTCCCCCCTGCTCGGTCCGATCGCGCTGGCGCTGGTACGGCGCGAGGCCGAGCCGGGCGCGACCGTCACCGTCGGCGAGAGCGCGATGCCCGCCGTCGTCACCGCGCTGCCGTTCACCAGCGGCTGACCTCGCGCGAGGCGGTCCGTCCTCGCCGGCGAAATCAACCCCGCAGTTTCGCCCACAGCCGCGCGCGCCGAGCGCGCCACAGTCGGCGGCCGTACGTTTCCTGATCTTCCTCGCCGCCGGCCAGCCACTGCCAAATCCATCCAAACACGCGCGGAAATCTAGCTCCCGCATGGAAGAAAGTGTGACTACGTCACACATCTGTCCAGTAGGTATGCAGTCTGTGAAGCGCCATGGCAAGGTTGCAGCGCTCGAAGCCGAGAATGAGGCCCTGCGCGCTGAGCGACGCGCGCAGTGGAGGCGAACCACATCGAGCATTGCGGCCGTGAATGGGCCGCACCCGCCCGGCCGCACATGGTGTGGCTGGCCGCTACCAGGGGTTCTTGGCGACCCCGGCCTCAACGAGCGGGATGATGCGTCTGACCTCTCCGATGACGGCGGGAAGGTGGGCCGAGTTGGTCCAGAAGATGACCATTCCAGTTGACGGGTCGTACTCGCCGAAGCGCCGACCCTCGCCCTCATTCTCGATATGAATTCCGCCGCCGATGTTGCGCCCGACGTAGCCGGATTTCCCTTGGCGCACGTACCAGTCTTCGATGCGCTCGTCGAAGTGCTCGAAGTCGTTGCGGATGTCTAGTGACTTCAGCGCCGATGTGTTGTCCACGCCGACGCTGTCGCGCAGGGCCTTGCGCTCAACCTCGCGCTTGCCGCTACTACCCCATAGGAGCTTTGAGAGATTGGCCGCAGCGACGAGAAGGTTCTGCAACGCGAACCACGCTCCCGCCGTCAGGTCGGGCATCGGCTTCCCGCTCCCCAGCATTGCGGTTCGCTGCTTCGTGTACTCAAGCGACAACTCCATTTCGCCGCGGGCGGTGGCCTCTAGCTGTTTGGTCCGAACCTCCTGCTCCGCTTGATGCTGCCGCAGCATCTCCGCGTCGTGGTCGGCAACCTCGCGCTCCCATTGTTCGAGTTGCTCTACGGATCGGAGTACAAACTTGCATTGCAGTTGGACCTCGGCCTGGAACAGCCGCAGCAGGAACTTGTCCACGCGTTACCGTTGCCCAAGATGACCGACGATCAGCACGACGCGGAGCCTACCCAGCGAACGCAGCCGAAAGGCATCGACCCAAAGACCGGCAAGCCCTACGAGCCGGTCGAGATTCCCGTCCCGAAGCTCGGCGTCTTTGAGCGGCTACTAAAGCGGGCCGAGAACATATCGCCGGGGGTCAGGTAACAAGCTGAGCGGCGAAGGCGACTAGCTCTATCAGCGCGAGCGGGCCGAGTCCGACAGCAAACCCCGCGATGGCAGCGACGCGGGTGCGCCGACCGGAGCGCTTGAGCAGCACATAGGCCCGCGCTGAGATCGCGGCAAAGATGCCCACGATGATGAGCAGGAAGGTCGGTTCATCTGGCCCTTGTCCCTCTGGAAGGGTGACGATGGCGATCAGGAACAGGACGAAGATGGTTAGGGCGAACAGCCCCGCCAGTCGCAAGCCAAGATGTCTAGTCGCCTGCTGCACGGTCTAGCAACTACTTGAACAGCGCGCCTCCGTCGCGTTTGGCGTTGTGCCGCCAGGCGTACTCATTGAGGTAGATCTGTAGGTATGCGGGCGACACCTTCTCGTAGACGCCTCGCATCCCGGTCTTCATGTTGCCGAACGCGCCCTCGATGGTGTGCGTGTGCGTCGAGCCTTCGACGTAGGAGCCTGCCGAGATCCGGTGGTCTAGGAACTCGCCACGTAGCGGCTTGTAGGCCTGCCAGTCGTCCGTGAAGATCATTGACGGGGGATCGACGTTCGCGCGGACGTCTCTACTAAGCGCTAGCCCGCGCCGGGATGGAATGACGCGGAAACGGATGCGACCGCCACGCTCGACCATGCCGAGGATCGTCGGCTTGGCTTCGCGGAACGCCGCTGCCTCCTCGCGCGTCAGCGGGACGCGGCTTGCCGCCCCAGGAGGTCTCGTCAATCTCAACGTCGCCGCCAAGTGGGTCGTCGCCGTCGTCGGTCATCAGCTCCGTGCGGATGCGCTTCATCATCTTGTGCGCCTGCTTGTACGTCACGCCCAGCTCACGCTCAAGCTGCTTGGCCGAGATGCCGCAGCGAGTGCTAGCGATCAGGTACATCGCGTAGAACCACAGGTGCAGCGAGGTCGAGGACCGCTCGAAGATCGTTCCCTTCATCGGGTGGATGTGCAGCCCGCAGGTGTCGCAGGTGTAGGACGCACGGGTCTTGGTGCGGTGGAACTTACGTTCGCGTTCGCAGCGCGGACAACGGGCGTGGTGCCCGTCTGGGGCGAAGCGGTCGCGCCAGAGCCGGTCCAGGCAGGCCGCGTCGTTCGGGAACATCTGCCTGAACTCCATCAGCGAGTAGTCCGATTCCGACGTGTCGCGGCGGACGGCATTTTTGCGATCACGCTTCGCTCTCTCAGCTATACCTAAATCATACATACCTACCGGACATAAGTGTGACCTACGTCACAGACGCAATGATTGCGCTGCCGATATCCTTGCGCTAATGCAAGCAAATGTCGCAGCCGCTTCGACCGACCGCGAGGCCCTCTCGCGTGACATGGCGGCGCTGGCGAGCTTCTTGATGCGCACGGCCAACGTGGGCACGTTCAACATGATCGCCGAGCTGGACCTGTCGTTCACGCAGATCAAGGCGCTGTGCGCCCTTGACGCCGACGGCCAGGAGCGCTCGGTGAAGGCGCTGGCGGAGTCGCTGGGCGTGTCGCTGGCGGCCATGAGTCGCGCCGTCGACGGGCTGTTCGAGCGTGGCTTCGTGCGGCGCGACGAGGACGCGGCGGACCGGCGCATGAAGCGCGTCGGGCTGACCGAAGCCGGGCGAGCCGTCCCGCAGGCGCTCAACGAGGGCCGCCTTTCGGCGCTGCAGGAGCTGATGGGCTCGCTCACCGACGAGGAGGCGGGCGCGCTCCAGCACGCACTCGACCTGATCTTGCAGCGCCGCGACGACATCGCCGCCTACCGACCCATCAATAAATAAAAGGAAATAGATGGCCGAGCGAATCCGATCACTGCAGATGCACGACGGCAACCGCCGCTGGTGGGCGCTCGGGGCGATGTGCTTTGCGCTGTTCATGATCATGCTCGACAACACCGTCGTCAACGTCGCGCTGCCGTCGATCCAGCGCAGCCTCCACGCGTCGACGTCGTCGCTGGAGTGGACAGTCAACGCCTACACGCTGTCCTTCGCCGTACTGCTCGTCACCGGCGGGCGCCTCGGCGACCTGTTCGGGCGGCGCAGAATCTTCCTCGCCGGCGTCGTCGTCTTCGCCGGCTCCAGCGCCGCCATCGGCTTCTCGCCCAACGACACCTGGCTGGTCGCCTGGCGGGCCGTTCAGGGCGCCGGCTCCGCGCTGATGATGCCCGCCACGCTGTCGATCATCACCAACGCCTTCCCTCCCGAGGAGCGCGGCAAGGCCATCGGCACCTGGGCCGGCGTGTCGGCCATGGCGCTCGCCATCGGGCCCGTCGTCGGCGGCTTTCTCGTCGAGAGCGTCAGCTGGCAGTCGATCTTCTTCCTCAACGTGCCCGTCGCCGTCGGCGCCGTCGTGATCGCGCTGTTCGCCGTGCGCGAGTCGCGCGACGAGACCGTCGAGCGCTCCGTCGACATCCCCGGTGTGGCGACCCTGACCGTCGGCCTGGCGGCCCTCGTGCTCGCGCTCGTCGAGGGCAACGGCTGGGGCTGGGGCTCGCCGCGCGAGCTCGCCATGTTCGCCATCGCCGTCGTCGGCCTGAGCGCCTTCGCGATCGTCGAGCGTCGCCGCGCAGTGCCGATGGTCGATTTCAGCTTCTTCCGCTCGCGCACGTTCCTCGGCGCGAACATCGTCGCCTTCATCGTCAGCTTCGCGATGCTCGCGATGTTCTTCTTCCTCGCCCTCTACATGCAGAACATCCGCGGCTACACGCCGCTGCAGGCCGGCGTGCGCTTCCTGCCCTCGACGCTCATGATCATCATCATCGCGCCGCTCGCCGGGCGCCTGGCCGACCGCGTCGGCTCGCGACCGCTGATCACCTTCGGCCTGCTGTGCGTCTCCGGTGCGCTGTTCTGGCAGTCCCATCTCACCGTCTCCAGCGGCTACAGCACGCTGCTGCCCGGCTTCATGCTGATGGGCGTCGGCATGGGCTTCGTCATGTCGCCCATGAGCCTCGCCGCCATGAACGCCGTCGATCGCACCAAGGCCGGCGTCGCCTCGGGCATCCTCTCCATGAACCGCATGGTCGGCGGCACGTTCGGCGTGGCCATCCTCGGCGCGCTCGTCGCCACGCTGGGGCGCTCCAAGATCGACCAGCTGCTGCCCCAGCTGCCCGACGCAGCGCGCTCGCGCCTGGCCGGCGGCCTCGGCTCGGGCGGCGTCCAGCACGGCGTGCCCGCGCGCGTCGTCGACGCGGCCCAGCAGGCCTTCGTCTACGCGCTGCACTACGGCCTGCTGCTCGGCTCTGGCGTCGCGCTGCTCGGCGCCATCACGGCGTTCGCGCTGATCCGCAAGCGCTCCGACGAGCAGGCCGACGCCGCGGGCATCGCCGCGGTGCAAGGCGACGCAGCACCCGCAGGCGACGCGGCACCCGCGAGCACGGCCCCCGCCGCCCCCGCCCCTGCCACGTCGCCCGCCCCACAGGGCGCTGAGCGCACGCGCGAGCCGCAGACGGTCGGCGCCTAGCGAGGCGCGTCGTGCGGGGGTTGGGCCTGAGTTCTCCAGGCCGTTCGCGAGCGTGCGCCGCAGCGGGCTGGTGAGGTTGCCTGGCGAAGTGTGTCTTGTATCACTTTTTCCGTGCTGCGATAGCGATCGTATATACGATGTGAATACCATGGCTATCGCTGGGCTCTTTCGCACACATCACCCTCGCCGCCCCGTAACTACCATGGCTATCGCCGCGCCCGCACAGTGCCCGGACGACCGCCAACGCTTGCGACGCAACCCTGGGTAGGATTGCGAACGCACGCACCCATCCCCGACTTCGCGAGGTTCAA
>DATHJQ010000295.1:0-6831 GCA_035286505.1 Solirubrobacteraceae bacterium
GTCATGTGGGAGTGGCACACGCTCGGTCACATTCCCCTGTCGGAATCCAACGTCGCCCCACGCGCCAGCGGCTATCCGTGGGACTACGTGCACATCAACTCCGTCGACCCCGGCGCGTCTGGGGACCTGCTGCTCTCCTCGCGCAACACCTGGGGCCTGTATGACGTGGATCTTCAGAGTGGCGACGTGCGCTGGCGCCTGGGCGGCAAGCGCAGCAGCTTCAAGCTCGGCGCGGGCACGCGCGAGTACTGGCAGCACGACGCCGAGTTCCAGCCGGGCGGGCTGATCTCCGTCTTCGACAACGCCTCGGCGCCGCCCAAGGAGAAGCAGTCGCGGGGCATCCTGCTGCGCCCCGACACCTCCGGCCACACGGTCTCGCTGGTCCAGCAGTTCGTCAACCCCTCGAAAACGCTGCTCGCCGCCAGCCAGGGCAACACGCTCAGCCTGGCGGGCGGCAACTGGCTGCTCGGCTACGGCGGCCTGCCCAACTTCACCGAGTTCGACTCCGCCGGGCACGTGCTGCTCGACGGCACGCTCGGCAAGAACGTGCAGAACTTCCGCACCTATCTGTCGCCGTGGAGCGCCACGGCGCCGGGGCGCCCGGCGGCGGTCGTCAAAGCGGCGGGCTCCGGCGCGGCGAGCGTGGCCGCCAGCTGGAACGGCGCGACCGACGTCGCCTCCTGGCGCGTGCTCGCCGGCGCCTCCTCATCGTCGCTGGCTCCCGTCGCGACCGCGCCCAAGTCGGGCTTTGAGGCGAAGCTCACCGTGCACAGCGCCGGTCCGTACTTCGCCGTGCAGGCACTCGACGGCTCGGGCGCGGCGCTCGGCACGTCGGCCACGGTCAAGGAGTGAGCGAGCGCAGCGCGCGCACGCGCGTGGCGCTGGGCGTCGCGACGCTGGCGCTGCTCGCCGCGGCGATCGTCGCGATCGTGGCCCACTCTACGCGCGCCGGCGCCGAGGCGACCGCCAGGGCGAGCAGGTTCAAGGAACCGAGCGTCTCGCCGAGCTGCACGCCCGCGCGGCTCAACGCGTCGGCCGCACTCGCCGGCGGGCGCGTGACCGTCTCGCCCGCACCCGACTCGCGCGACGCCTCGGTGTCCACGCAGATCAGCATGCTCGGCGCGCCGGCCGACGAGCTCTCCCACGTCAGCGTGACCGGCTCGCTGAGCGGCGCGCATGCGGGGCGACTGGCGGCCTACTCACAGGATGACGGCGCGAGCTTCCTCCCCGCCAAGGCGTTCACGCAGGGCGAGAAGGTGGGCGTGCGCGCGACGCTGCGCGACGGCGCCATGATGATCCCGTTCGCCTGGAGCTTCACGGCGGCCGTGCAGGACCACGGCGGCGTCGCCGGCGGCAGTCCGCGCCCGGCGCCGCAGAAGGCCGCCTACCAGAGCTTTCGCTCGCGCCCGGACCTGCAGCCGCCCGCTGTGAGCGTGACGACGCGCGCCGCCGGGACGACGCCGGGCGACATCTTCGTCGCGCCGTACTCCGGGCCCGGGCAGTACGGGCCGATGATCCTCGCAGAAGACGGCTCGCTGGTGTGGTTCAAGGCGCTGTCACCGACGGGCACGCGCGCGTCGGACTTTCGCGTGCAGTCCTACGAAGGCAAGCCCGTGCTCACCTGGTGGCAGGACCCGCTGATCGCCGGCGGGCAGAGCAAGGCCGGCGAGGTGATCATGGACAGCTCCTACAAGCAGCTCGCCGTCGTGCGTGCCGGCAACGGCTACCAGCCCGACCTGCACGAATTCCAGATCACGCCGCAGGGCGCGGCGCTGATCACCGTGTATGACGGCATCGACTGCGACCTGTCGAGCGTCGGCGGTCCGCGCGACGCGGCGGTCGCCGACACGCTGTTTCAGCAGATCGACCTGAAGACCGGCCTGGTGATGTACGAGTGGCACAGCCTCGACCACGTAGCCATGTCCGATTCCTACGCCTCGGCTAAGCACTCCAGCCGCACGACGCCGTTTGACTACTTCCACATCAACGCCGTCGACGTCAAGAGCGACGGCGACCTGCTGATCGACGCGCGCAACACCTGGGCTGCCTACGACGTCGACCCGCGCAGCGGTCGCGTGCGCTGGACGCTGGGGGGCAAGCGCAGCAGCTTTCGCATGGGCGGCGGCACGTCCCCCGCATGGCAGCACGACGCGCGCGAACAGCCCGACGGGACGATCACGCTGTTCGACAACGGCGCCACGCCCGCCGTGCACCCGCAGTCGCGCGCGATCGAGGTGCGCTTGGACGCGCGACGAAAGACCGCGACGCTCCTGCGCTCAGACGTCCATCCGGGCAAGGCGCTCGTCGCCGGCAGCCAGGGCAACGTGCAGGCGCTGGCCGGCGGGGCTTGGATGATCGGCTGGGGCGAGGTTCCCTACGTGTCCGAATTCAGTGCCGGCGGCAAGCTGCTGTTCGACGCGCACATGCCGGCGTCCTATGAGTCCTATCGCGCGTATCGCCTGGCGTGGAGCGCCGGTCCCTCAGAGCCGCCGGCGCTCGCGGTCGTGCGCCTGCAGTCCGGTCGCGGCGCGACCGTCTATGCGAGCTGGAACGGAGCGACCGACGTCGCCTCCTGGCGCGTGCTGGCGGGAGCGTCGCCGAGCGCCCTGGCGGTCGCCGGCCAGGCGACGCGGGCCGGCTTTGAGACCGCGATCTCCCTGCCGGCGGCGCCTGCCGGAAGCTACGTGCAGGCGCAGGCGCTGGATGCGTCGGGCGTCGTCATCGGCGCGTCGCGCGCGAAGCGGATCTGAGCCGCTTGACGCGGCTTTCGCCCGCCGACACGCCGCCCTGTTCCTCGAGCCCTTCGAAGTAGCGTTCGGCGCGGCGTTCGCGCGCGGCCGCCGCGTTGTTGGCCGCATTCTTGGCGACGTCGAAGTAATCGGCGAAGCCGCGCGCCTGGGCGGCGTTCAGCCGTGGCGGCAGCTGACCGCGCAGCTCCTGCTCGAAGGCCTGCTCGTGCGTCGCGCGCAGGCTGCTCTCCAGGCCGCTCTCACCCGCGCTGTTGTGCAGCTCCAGCCGCCCGGAGTCGGTGCCGTAGTCGTACAGCTCTCGTTCGTCGCTGTCGCTGAGCGGCTCGATGCCGCCCTGGCGCCACGTCGAGTACGTCGCGTACTTGGCTTCCTGCGTGCGCAGCGCCGCGACGTGCAGCGGCGCGTCGGCGGCGTAGGACTCCACGGCGTACTCGGTGACCGTCTCGTCGGTGGCGTGCATCACGTAGGGCCGGCCGGGCGCGTCGGGGTTGGCGAGGATCGCTGCGAGGTCGGCGCGGGAGGCGAGGTGGTCGTAGCGCGCTTCGCCGCGCCAGGCGTTCGATCCGGTGGCGATCGACATCAGCAGAGGGGCGATGTCGACGCTCGAGGTCAGCTGGCTGCGCGTCGTCTCGGGCGCCTGCGTGAGCTCCCCGCGGTTGTCCTTGACGAGCAGCGGCACGCGCAGCGCCTCCTCGTAAGCTGCCGCGCCCTTGCCGCGCAGGCCGTGCGACCCGCCGTACTCGCCGTGGTCTGAGGTGAATACGATGACCGTGTTGGCGGCGACCGCCGGGCGGCTGTTCAGCGCCGACAGCACCTGGCCGATGTGCACGTCGACCTCGCGCTGCAGCTTGGCGTAGAGGTTCAAGAACTGCATCCACAGCTGCGCCGCTTCCGGGCCTTCGTAGGGAACGGGCCCGAAGGAGGCCGCCGCGGTGTCCTGCAGCGAGCGCTGCAGCACGGGCTTGTTGCGCTTGGTCAGCAGTTCGGGCGTCTCGAAGTTGCCCGGCAGCGACTGCGCGACCGGGCGCGCGCTGATCTCGGCGCGCACGCGGTTGCTCCACCGGTACCACCAGGCGATGTCGTGCGGGTTGACGAACGACACCGTCGTGCACCACGGTCCCGCGCCGCCTTCCTCGGCGAACCAGTTGGTGAATTGGCGGGCGATGCGGCCGTCGAGGCGCCAGCCCTGTCCAGGCGCGCCGTTTGGCGACGGGTAGGTGCCGCCGTGAAAGCCGTAGCGCTGCATCGCCCTTTCGCCGCGGCGCCTGTTCCACTTGCCGTCGCGATGGGTGAGGTGCCACTTGCCGTACCAGCGCGTGCGATAGCCCTGCTCGCGCAGCATCGTGCCCCACGTGGGAAAGCCGGGGTCCAGCGTGCTGCCGCCGGTGATCATGCAGCCCGTCTGGTGCGTGTAGAGCCCGGTCAGCAGGGTCGAGCGCGCGGGCGTGCAGTCGTTGGCGGCGGTGTAGTGGCCGGAGAACGAGACCGCGTCCTTGCGCAGCACCGCGAGGTTCGGCGGCAGCCCCGATCCGTCGCCCAGCGGCGAGAACCACGTCGGGAAGCGCATCTGGTCGACGAGGATGACCAGGATGTTCGGGTGGCGCGGGTCGACCGAGAACGGCCGGTGCGGCGCCTTCGCGGCGACGGCTCGGGTGCCGGAGTCGCCCGTTGCGTCGGCGAGCCGCGCCACGCCCAGGCCTGCGCCGGCAAGCAGTCCGCCCGCGGCGACGCCGCGCTTGACGAACGTGCGGCGGTTCACCTTGCGATCCCCCTCGGGGCCCATGTTCTCCATACGCGCTCTTGATCGTAGGCCGTCAACGACGGCGCAGTGGTTCTTCGCCTTGCGACGGCGCGCCGTCCCCGCTTCGGCTGTTCGCCCGCTATTGAACCTGCAGGCGATAAAGAACGGATTAGCGCGGCTTGCCTACGTCAGCCGGCGTCGCGTCTCCTGGGCTTGCCGCGCGGCGGCTCTCTGCGCGGCGCGGGGCCGGGAAGGCTCTAGTACGGCTCGCGCTCGACGACGCGTTCGCGCGCAACGGGCGCTTCACGCACCACGGGCGCTTCGCGCACCGCGCGCGGGCGCCAGGTGGTCATGTACAGCAGCGACAGGACCAGTCCCAGCGCCCCGACGATCATCAGGATCAGCCCGATCGTCGTGATCGAGATGCCAGAGACTGTGGCCGTCACCGCGTAGCGCAGGATGGCGCCCACCGCGATCAGGAATATCGATGTTCCCAGAGGCATGGTCCCTGGTCTACCCAGCGGCCGGCAGGCGAAACCTCCTTGGACATACGTGTAGGATCGAAGGACGATCCAGCGCCGCAAGGGGGAGGGACGTCGTGGCCAGCACCAGCCGGGAGCCAAAGCCGCTTGACCATGTGCTCGTGGGCGATCGCGCCAACTTCCGTGATGGCCCCCCGCACGAGCTGTTTCGCCGGCTGCGCGCGGAGTGTCCGGTGCACTGGTCCCGGCAGATCTCCGAGTATCCCGACGAGGACGGCTTCTGGTCGGTGACGACCGCCGACGACGTGTTCGAGGTCAGCCGCGACTGGCAGACGTTCTCCTCGGAGATTGGCGGCTTCACCGCGCTAAAGAACGCGATCCTGCCGCTGGAGCTGCAGCAGGCGATGTTCATCGGGATGGACCCGCCCAAGCACGATCGCCTGAAGGCGCTGTTCCAGCGCGGTTTCACCCCGAAGCGGATCGCCGAGCACGAGGACGCGATCCGCGCGATTGCGGTCGAGGTTCTGGAGGGACTGCAAAGTCGCGACGGCTGCGACCTGGTGACCGACGTCGCCCAGCCCGTCGTGGCGCGGGTCATCGGCAGCTTCATGGGCCTGCCGCCCGACGACGACGTCGTGTGGGCGCGGCTGATGGCCACGCTCGTCGGCGCGGGCGACCCCGACGCGACGCCCGAGGGCGCCGAGAGCGTGATCGAGCACGACGTGCCCGAGGTGTTCGAGCGCTGTGGCAAGCTGATCGCCGAGCGTCGCGCGACGCCGACGGACGATCTGACAAGCGTGCTCGTGCACGCAGAGATCGACGGCGAGCGCCTGGAGGACCACGAGATCGTCATGGGCTTCGTGCTGCTGATGGCGGCCGGCAACGACAGCACCAAGGCGACCTACTGCAGCGGCATGCGCGCGCTGATGGAGAACCCCGACCAGCGACGCCTCGTGCTGGACGATCCCTCGCTCGTCCCGGCTGTAGTCGAGGAGTCGCTGCGCATGTTCCCCGCCTTCGGGCACTTCGCCCGCACGGCCACCCGTGACACGGAGCTGCACGGCCAGGCGATTCGCGAAGGCGAGAAGCTAGTCATGTGGTACCCCTCGTCCAACCGCGACGAGACGCGCTACGAGGACGCCGATCGCTTCGACGTGACCCGAAACCCCGAGCACCAGGCGTTCGGCGCCGGCGGCCGGCACTTCTGCCTGGGCACCGCCCTGGCCAGGCTGGAGCTGCGGATCCTCATCGAGGAGACGCTGGCGCGCTTCCCGGACATGCAGATAGCCGACACGCCGAAGTACGTCGAATCGCCGTTCGCCAACCAGCTGAAGACGCTGCCGGTACGCCTGCGCCCCTGACAGCGCCAAGCGTTCAGCCGGCCGGCTGATCTCCCGCCGCGCCAATCTGCTCGAGCACGAGATCGATGACCGAGCTCCAGTAGCGCCCGCCGTGCTCGACGCTGGAGCGGCCGGGGTCGCCGATCGCGCCGTTCTCGGAGATCGAGGCGACGCCGCCGGCGAACATCGACGCGATCGCCTCCTGCAGATCGCCGGTGAACCCGGCCTCGGCGCTCTGCATGCTCACCAGCTCGGGATGGATCGCGAGCATCAGCGAGGTCTCCCACTCGCCGGCGTGCAGGCCGCCCTCGGCGAGCGGCACGCCGAACTCGCGCTCGCCGATCAGCGCGATCTCGAAGAGCACGCCGAGGTCGGTCAGCGCGACGACATGGCCGCGCTCGGCGCCGTCGAGCTGGGCGACCGCGGAGGCGAGCGGGGCGAAGTTGCCGCCGTGGGTGGGCAGCAGCACGATTCGCCGAAAGCCGCCGCGCAGCAGCGAGCCGACGAGGTCTTTGACG
>DATHJQ010000296.1:0-3494 GCA_035286505.1 Solirubrobacteraceae bacterium
CAAGTCATAGCCCTCGGCGATCGCCGCCGAGCGCTCGCCGTCGTCGCGCGGCCAGAGCTTGCCGACCAGGCCGCCGCCCAGCGACTTGATCGCCGCAGCGGAGATGACGCCCTCGGGCGTGCCGCCGATGCCCCAGAGCATGTCGACGGGCGAGCGCTCGGTGACCGCGAGCAGGGTCGCCGAGACGTCGCCGTGGGCGATCAGGCGTACGCGGGCGCCCGCCCCGCGGATCTCGCGGATGCCCTGCTCGTGGCGAGGTCGGTCGAGCACCACGACCATCACGTCGCCGACCGTCGTGCCCTTGCGCTCGGCCACCAGCTCGACCGTCTCGGCGAGCGGGCGATCGAGGTCGAGCAGGTCGGCGATCTCCGGCGAGCCGGCCATCTTCTCCATATACACGCACGGCCCGGGATCGAACATCGTCCCGCGGCTGGACAACGCGATGACCGCCAGCGCGCTGGGCATTCCATGCGCCGCCAGCGTCGTCCCCTCCAACGGGTCGACCGCGATGTCGACAGCCGGCGGCGTGCCGTCGCCGATCTGCTCGCCGTTGTAGAGCATCGGCGCCTCGTCCTTTTCTCCCTCGCCGATCACCACCACACCGTCCATCTGTACCGAGTGCAGCATGTAGCGCATGCCGTCCACCGCGGCCTGGTCGGCCGCCTCCTTGTCGCCGAGCCCCACCAGCGGCGCCGCCGCGAGCGCGGCCGCCTCGGTGACGCGCACCAGCTCGAGGGCGAGGTTCCGGTCGGGCCGCTGGCTGGTTGGGTCTGGGGTCAAGGCTTTGCGTGGCTCTGGGTGGTGGATCTCGCCGCGAAGCATCGACGGCGCGCGGGCGAGCTAGGGGCGCGCCGGCGAATCCTCGGTCGGGGTGTCCGCGGAGGGGCCGGTGAAACCTATCTCAGCGTCCGCATCCTTGAGCAGAATCCGCGCCGGCGGGCTCACCACCGTCGCCCCAGCGGGCACATCCCCGGTGACGATCGCTCCGGCGCCGATGCGCGCGCCGCGCCCGATCCGCAAGGTCTGACCCCGCGGCGCGATCACCACCGCATTGGTTCCGATTTTCACGTAATCCTCGACGACGATCCGCGCCTTCGGACCGGGTGAGGAGCGATCGCGCCGCGCAGGGCGCCCGGCCGTGAGGGTGACGTTGTGCCAGATCTTCACCTGCCGCCCGATCTCGACGTTCTCGTTGACGACGATCCCGTGGCTGTAGTGGCCGAGCGTGATGTCCGAGGCGACGCTCGCGCCCGGGGCCAGCGAGTTGTGGTAGAGGATCGTGTTCAGCTGCTTGACCGCGAAAGCCAACATCGGGTGCCCGCGTCGCTGCAGCGCGATCGACGCCAGCCACAGCTTTTCCGGGCTGAACAGCCACAGCTTCGTAACCGTGCGCCTGAGCGAGCCGAGCGCTTGCGCGCTCATCGCACCCTCCGCTCCGCTGTGAACCGCGCGCCGTCGGCGGAGCGCGCCTTGCCCGGGCCGC
This sequence comes from Solirubrobacteraceae bacterium, assembly GCA_035286505.1. Classification (GTDB taxonomy): domain Bacteria; phylum Actinomycetota; class Thermoleophilia; order Solirubrobacterales; family Solirubrobacteraceae; genus Palsa-744. The sequence goes on from DATHJQ010000296.1 coordinate 1,484, forward strand.
GGGTGACCATGATCGATCGGATCGTAGCCGACGGGCTGGGCCTTCAACGTTGTCAACGCCGCAGTACGATCGTCCGGTGAGCGACGCCGCCCTTACCGTCGAGGCCCGGATGCCCGCCTCGCTGGGGGGCGCGATCGCCGAGAAGCTCGACAGGGCGGCGCAGGACCGTGTGGCCGAGCGCGTGCGCGCGGGCGACGCGACGCTGTGGGGCCCGACGGGCGCCGCGGAGATCGCCGACCGCCTGGGCTGGCTGACGACGGTTGAGCGAATGCTCGGCGAGGTGGACTCGCTGACGTCGTTTTCCGAGCGGGTGCGCGATGACGGACTGCGCGACGTCGTGCTGCTCGGCATGGGCGGCTCCTCGCTGGCGCCCGAGGTGCTGCGGCGCTCTTTCGGCCCTCGGCCTGACCGCCCCGCGCTGCACGTGCTCGACTCGACCGATGCGGCGACCGTTCGCGCCGTGCAGGAGCGGATCGACGCCAGGCGCACGCTGTTCCTCGTCTCATCGAAGTCCGGCGGAACGATCGAGCCGCTGTCGCTGTTCGCGCATTTCTGGTCGCTGGTGGGCGACGGCCAGAACTTCGCGGCGATCACCGACCCCGGCTCGGGCCTGCAGAAGCTCGCGCACGAGCACGGCTTCCGTGAAGTGTTCGCGGGCGATCCGAACATCGGCGGGCGCTACAGCGCGCTGTCGCCGTTCGGCATCGTGCCCGCGGCGCTCATCGGCGTGGACGTGGTTGCGCTGCTGCAAGGCGCGCACGGCGCGTGGGACACCGCCCTGCAGGATCTGTCGTCCGAGGCCACGACGCAACCCTCCGCGTCGGGCGACCTTGGCGCGGCGACCTGGATGGGCGCCGCGCTAAGCGCGCTCGCGCAATCGGGTCGAGACAAGCTGACGTTCGTCATCTCGCCTTCGCTGCCAGGCCTGGGCCTTTGGCTGGAGCAGCTCGTCGCAGAGTCCACCGGCAAGCGCTCGACGGGCATCCTGCCGGTCGCCGAAGAGCCGCTCGGGGCGCCCGAGCACTACGGCGAGGACCGTGTGTTCGCGTATCTGCCCGACGCGGACGCGCCCGACGTCGAGCTCGACGCACGTGTCGCAGCCCTCGCCGACGCCGGGCATCCGCTGTTGAGGATTCCCACGCGGGGTCGTAGCGACCTAGGGCGCGTGTTCATGCTCGCCGAGCTCGCCGTGGCGGTGGCCGGGTGGGGTCTGGAGATCAACCCCTTCGACCAGCCCAACGTACAGCAGGCCAAGGACGCCACCAAGCAGGTTCTCGCTGACTGCCAGGCCAAGCAGGAGCTGCCCGAGCTCGCCGACGCCGACGACGCGGCGCTGAAGGCGCTGCTCGCGCCTGCCGCGCCGCCGGACTACGTGGCGATCATGGGATACGTCCAGCCGTCGGCGCAGTTCGACGCGGCAATCGCCGAGCTGCGCGTGGCGGTGCGCGCGGCCGGCAGGGCGACCACGACGTTCGGCTACGGCCCGCGCTTTCTTCACTCGACCGGTCAGTTCCACAAGGGCGGCCCGAGGACCGGCCGCTTCCTGCAGCTGCTGCACGACGGGCCGCAGGACGTGGGCATCCCCGGCGCGGCGTATACCTTCACGACCCTGAAGAACGCCGAGGCGATTGGCGACTTGCAAACGCTGCGCGAGCTCGGCCTGCCTGCCGAGCGCGTGCGCCTGGACGGCGATGACCCTGTCGGCGCGCTGGAGGACCTAATCGAGAGGATCAAGGAGGCGCTGTGACGCAGATCGGCTTCGTCGGGCTGGGCAAGATGGGCGGCAACATGGTGCATCGCATCCGTCGCGACTCCGACAACCAGGTCGTCGCGTTCGACTTCGACGCCAAGGCGGTCAAGCGGGCGGTCAAGAGCGGCGCCGCGGGCGCCGGCTCGCTGAAGGAGATGGTCAAGCAGCTGCAGTCGCCGCGGGTCGTCTGGATCATGGTGCCGGCGGGCGACCCCACGCAGGAGACGGTCGACAAGCTGTCCAAGCTGCTCGACCGCGGCG
>DATHJQ010000297.1:0-2745 GCA_035286505.1 Solirubrobacteraceae bacterium
CCTGGGAGCGGGCCTGCTCCTGCTCGCCGCGGTTGCGCTGGCCGGGATACGCTCGGTCGACTCCGCCCGGGCCGGCACTGCCGGGCGGACGGCCGCCCGGGCCCACGCGGCCAAGTCGCCCACCGCCCACGCCGCAGCTACGTATCAGACGGGGCTCGGCGACGAGAGAACGCAGATGTTCGGCGACCCCCATTGGAAGCAGCTGCACACGAGGATCGCCCGCTACATAGTCCCCTTCGACGCCGCCGTGCACTCCTACTCGTTGGACAAGGCGAAGCTGTGGATCAAGGCGGCCGAATCGCAGCACATCCAGCCGCTGATCGCCTTCTACCACTCCGAGTACTCGCCGACGAAGCTGCCGAGCGTCGCGCAGTACCAGCACGACGTGCAGAAATTCGTGAAGCTGTTCCCGAAGGTCAGGCAGTACCAGTCGTGGAACGAGGCCAACCGGGGCAACATCCGCGGCGTGCTGGCGAGCCCCTCGGCGTCGGCGGCAGCCAGGTACTACCAGGCGCTGATCCGCGTGTGCAAAGGCTGCACGGCGATCGGCCTGGACGTGCTCGACGCCAACGACATCTCGCCGACGCTCCGCTACATCTCCGAATTCAAGCGCGAAATCGGGAAACTGCGCACGGTGATGCCGAAGATCTGGGGCCTGCACAACTACTCCGATTTGAACCGCCTGCAGAGCTTTCGCACGCGCGAACTGAGCCGCGCGCTCGGCGGCCAGGTGTGGCTGAGCGAGACCGGCGGGCTGGTCAAGTTCGGCGGCGCTTTCCCCAACCGCCACGGCTCGGGCCTCACCCGAGCGGCGAAGGTGCTCAGCTACATGTTCAACGTGGCCGCGTCACAGAGGCGGATCAAGCGCCTGTACATCTACGACTGGACCGGCGGTAACGCGAGCACGCGCTTCGACGCGGGGCTGACCGACAACCACCACGTTCCCCGGCCGGGTTACGTGGTCGTGTGCAAGAAACTGCACGGCGCCAAATGCAGCATCAGGACGAGTAGGCACTGAGCGACGAGTCCTCGCGCGGGCGTCCGCGCTCGTTGCGAGCCAGTCGCGCGACCAGCAGCGCGAGCAGGCCGGCGGCCGTGGCGATCAGCACGAGCGAGGTGAGCGGATATCTGCTGCCGTCGTGCAGCTGCAGGTTCAGGGCGGTGTGGTCACCGGCGCCGACGATGCTCAGCAGGCCGCGGTGGTCGATGCCCAGCGCGGTCGGGGCGATCGTCGCGAACAGGCCCCATGCCAGCAGCGCCAGGGCGCCCGCGCCGAGCGCCGCGAGCGTGAGGCGCACGCGGGCGGTCGCCAGCCCGGCGAGCAGCACGCCGGCGCCGGCGGCGACGAGGAACGGCCAGATGCCGCCCCACCCGCGTCCCAGCCCGTAGGCGCTGGCGATCGTGGGCTGGAAGAAGCCCTTGCTCAAGAAGCGCGTCCAGACGACGGTCTCGTTCTCATAGCCGACAAGCGGATGGGTGATCGTGGCGATCACGGTCGTAGCGATCGAGGCGGCCGCCAGCGCAATCGTCGGCCCGGGCAGGCGCCTGAAGGCGATGCCCAGCGGCACGGCCAAGAACGGCAGCATGGTCGTGAGGAAGCGCGGCCCCATGAAGCCACCGCCGAAGGGCAGGTAATAGCCGGAGTTGTAGCCGACGTAGCAGAGGCAGACGCCGCCGATCGTCAGCGCCTCGGCGCGTTTTCCACGGCGGTAGAGCATGGCCGTGCCGATCGCGCCCAGGATCAGCACGGGCGAGATCGTCAGCAGTCCGCGCGAGTCGAACAGCAGCGTTGCGAGCACCTTCAGGCTGGGCAGGTCGATACCGAAGAAGCCGTGCTGCTGGCGCGGAACGTCGGAGTAGGCCAGGTGCGTCCAGGAGTCAAAGGCGTAGTGGTTGTAGAGCAGCAGCGGCACGATGCCCACCACGCCGCCGGCGATGTACGCGCCGGCGCGAGTGAGCACGCCACGCACGTTCAGCGAGTCGCGGCGCGAGAGCAGATACAGCCCCAGCACGGCGGCCACGAAGAACAGCGGGTACTCCGAGGCCACCGCAAAGCCCATCGCCAGGCCGGCCACGGCCAGCAGCGCAGGGCTCGGCGGCCCGTCGCGCTCGCGCAGCATCAGCGCGAACGCGCCGAACCCGAGGAACGCCGCCAAGACGTGCGAGAACAGCAGCGTCGAGAGCGGCAGCACCATCGTGCCGAGCCCCACGGTGACCGCGGCCGCAGCACCGTAGCCCGGCTCGAAGCGCTCGGCCACGCGCCACACGAGCAGCAGCAGCAGCAGCCCGGGCAGCACGTTGCCCCACAGGCCGATCAGGTAGACGGTCTCGTCTTCGCCACGCAGCGCTTCGCGCGTGCGCGCCCACTTTTCCGCGTCGAGCGCTTTCAGCGTGTCGTAGAAGGGCAGCGCGAACAGCGCCACCCCTGGAGCACGGGCGGAATACCAGTGTCCCTTGTAGAAGACCTTGTCGCCCGTGTTCTGCTGGAAGAAATCGATGTTCGTGCGTTCGACGTTCAGCGAGCGGATCAGGTCGTAGTGGGAGGTCTGATTCCAGGAGAAGCTCTGGATCATCGTCGCGTAGGCGAGGCCCACGAGCAGGATCGCTGCGAGCGCCAGGCGCCTGTGCTTCGACGGCAAGCGCGAGAGCCTGGCGCTGGGCCGCTCGGCCGGCTCCGGGTCGCCCGCCGTCTCGTCGGCGGGCGCGGTCTCAGACATGCTCATCAATCGTGTCCGTGAAGCGCCT
>DATHJQ010000298.1:0-2206 GCA_035286505.1 Solirubrobacteraceae bacterium
CCGCCGCATCGTCGGGCAGCTCGGCCGGGCACACGAAGGTCGTCATGCCGATCTCGTAACGCGATTCGTAGTCGTAGAACTCCTCCTCGCGCGGGACCGCCTCGACGACGGGCAGGGGCAGAGGTCCGCTCGGTCCGTCGATCACGGACACGGCCAGATCGCGCCCCTTGACATAACGCTCGATCAGCACCTTGCGGTCGTAGGAGAACGCGCCGACGAGCGCGCTGGGAAGCTCGTCCTCGCTGCGGGCGAACTTGACTCCCAGGGCTGAGCCCTGACTGGCCGGCTTGACGACTAGGGGAAAGCCCAGAGCGGCCTCGACCGCCGACAGGGCGTCGGCCGCGCCGAGCTCCTTGATCGACGCCTCGCGCAGCGAGTGAAAGCTCGGCGTCGGGATCCCGGCGTTGCGCATCAGGTGCTTGGCCAGCGCCTTGTCGGTGGCGCACATGCACGCGGCAGGACCGGAGCCTGTGTAGGGGACGCCGACCGCTTCCAGCAGCGTCTGCATCGTGCCGTCCTCTCCGTCGGGTCCGTGCAGGGCGATCAGCGCCACGTCGGGCTCGGCCTCGCGCAGCCGCGTCACGAGCTGCGCGTCGACGTCGATCGCGATCACCTGATGGCCCAAGCGCGCGAGCGCCTCCTGCGCGTGGGCGCCGGAGCGCAACGAGACGTTTCGCTCCAGGGAACGTCCGCCCTTGAGCACCGCCACCTTGCGAACGTCGGTCATCGATCCTTTTGCCGGCGCGCCGCGCTCTCCTGATCGCGGCGCGGCAGAGCGACGACGTCGGCGAGCCCGGATGATGCCTGCTCCTGACCTTCGTCCGCCCGCTCGGTCGCGACCAGCGGCTTGGCGGCCGGAGAGGAGCCGCTGAGCGTGCCGAACAGGCCGAGCTGCTCGTGCACGACCTTGCCGATTCGGCGGATGCCCTCGCGGATGTCGTCGTCGCAGACGCCGGCGAAGTTCAGGCGCATCGAGGAGGCGCCGCGCTGTCCGTCCACGTAGGCGGCGCGGCCGGGCACGAACGCGACGCCCTCGCTCTCGCGCGCCTGCGCCAGCAGATCGGTCGTGTCGATGCGCTCGTCGAGCGTCGCCCAGACGAACAGTCCGCCCTGGGGCTTGGTCCAGCTGGCGTGCTCGCCGAAGTGCTCGTCGAGCGCCGTCAGCATCACGTCGCGCCGACGCCGGTAGAGCTCCTTCAGCTGCTCCAGATAGCCCAGCCAGCGCGGCTCGCCGCGACGCTGCTGCTCCTTGAAGTACTCCGCGACGAACAACTGGGTGACCGACGACGAGCACAGGTCGGCGCCCTGCTTGCCGAGGTTCAGCTTCTCCAGTACAGGTCGTGGGGCGACCGCCCAGCCGAGGCGCAGGCCCGGCGAGAGGATCTTGGAGAACGTTCCGAGGTAGATCACCAGGTCGGCCGCGGCGCGCGTGCCGCCCACCTCCGCGTCGAGCGAGTAGAGGGTCGGCAGCGGCTCGCCCTCGTAGCGAAGCAGGCCATAGGGGTTGTCCTCGAGGATCAGCAGCTCGCGCTCGTGCGCGACCTCGACGAGCCGCCGCCGGCGGGCCAGCGACATCGTCACGCCGCCCGGGTTCTGGAAGTTGGGGATCGTGTAGATGAACTTGGGCCGCCGGCCGTGCGCCTGCAGGCGGTCGAGCATGCTCTCCAGCTCGTCGATCGGCATGCCGTCGGCGTCCACCTCGATCTGCTCGACCTCGGCCTGGTAGGCGCTGAACGTCGGTACGGCGCCTGGGTACGTGGGCGCCTCGGCGACGATCACGTCGCCCGGGTCGATCAGCGTCTTGCACACGAGGTCGATCACCTGCTGGCCACCGGTCGTTACGATCACCTCGTCGGGGTCGACCAGCGTGCCCTCCGCGGCCATCACCTCGACGATGCACTCGACGGCGGCGGCCGTGCCTTCGGTCGGGCCGTACTGCAGCGCGCGCGCCGTCTGCCCGGCGGCGACCTGCGACATCAGCTTGGCAAACAGCTCAGGCGCGAAAGTGCTCGTGTCGGGCAGCCCGCCGGCCAGCGAGATCACGTCGGGGCGCTCGGTCAGCGCCATCATCTCGCGCATCGCCGAGCTTTTCATCGCGCGCGTGCGCGTCGCGAACAGCGCCTCGTAACGCGCCAGCTCGTGCGCCGTCGGCCGGGCCTTTCGCCCTCCACCCGCTCCGCTGATCGATCGGTTCATGTGCTGTCGT
>DATHJQ010000299.1:0-16109 GCA_035286505.1 Solirubrobacteraceae bacterium
GACCAGCACGACCGCGTCGGCGCCGGCGGCGGCCTCCAGCGGCGAAGCGGCGAAGGCGATGCCGCTGACGAGCTTGCGCGCCTGCTCCTCGGCGACAGGGTCGTAGGCGACGACGTCGGCGCCGTCGGCGTTCAGGCGCGCCGAGAGCACCAGCGAGGAGGCCTCGCGCATGTCGTCGGTGTTGGGCTTGAAGGCCAGCCCGAACAGCGCCACGCGCTTGCCGACGAGGCCGCCGAGATGCTTCTGCAGCTTGCCGATCACACGGCGCTTCTGCAGTTCGTTGACCTCGATGACCGACGTGAGCAGCTGGAAGTGATAGCCGGAGTTGCCGGCGAGCTGCTTGAGCGCGTCGACGTCCTTGGGGAAGCAGCTGCCGCCGAAGCCGATGCCGGCCTGCAGGAACTTCGGCCCGATGCGGTCGTCCAGGCCCATGCCGCGAGCGACCTCGACGACGTCCGCGCCGGTCTCCTCGCAGACGTTGGCGATCTCGTTGATGAACGAGATCTTCGTCGCCAGGAAGGCGTTTGAGGCGAGCTTGACCATCTCCGCGCTGGCGATGTCCGTGCGCACGAGCTCGGCGTCCAGCGGCGCGTACAGCTCGACGACGGCCTCGCCGGCCCAGTCGCCGACGTCGCCGACGACCACGCGGTCGGGGTGCATGAAGTCCTTGATCGCCGAGCCCTCCTTGAGGAACTCCGGGCATGACACATAGGCCAGGCCGCCCTTGCCCTGCTTCTCGAACACGCGCCTGACCGAAGCGCCCGTGCCCGACGGCACGGTCGACTTCATCACCAGCGCATGGTCGTCTGACGCGGGAATCGCGTCGATGACGGCGTTGACGGCCGACAGGTCGGCGTCGCCGGAGTACGTCGGCGGCGTGCCGACGGCCACGAACAGCAGTCGTGCATGCTCGAGCGCGTCTGCCAGCGACGTGGAGAAGTGCAGTCGCTGGGCGTTTCGCGCCAGCATCTGCTCCAGGCCGGGCTCGTAGATCGGCACCTCGCCGGCGCGCAGCCGCTCGATCTTCTCGGCGTCGATGTCGACGCACCACACCTCGCTGCCGAGCTCGGCGAATCCGGCGGCGGTGACGAGCCCGACATAGCCGGTGCCGATCACGCCGATTGGCTGTCGCGAGTCGTTCATCGGCGGGGAAGGCTAACGACGGCGGCGGGCGTCCGCGGAGCCCTACTCTCCGACTGCGAGAAACGCCTCGTAGCGGCGTATGTCGCGCAGCGCGCGGGCCTGCTGCTCGGTGCCCTCTTCGGCGCTCTCGGCCCCTTTGCGCGCCTCGTCCAAGCGCGTCTGGAAGGTCTGGCGGTCCAGCGCGTCGGGCGCGATCGCCTCCTCCACGAGCACCAGCGCGTGATTGTCGGCGAACTGCAGATAGCCCTCGGCCTGCGCGAAGCGCACGATGTCCGACTCCGAGCGATACAGCCGCAGCTCGGTCGGTTCGAGCATCGCCAGCACCGGCTCGTGGTTGGCCAGCACGCCGATCGAGCCGACGGACGTGCGCGTCGAGAGCATCTCCACCTCCTCGGAGAACACCTCGCCCTCGGGCGTCAGCACTTCGACGGGGAACTTCGAGCGGGCCATTATTTCTTCGCGGCCTCTACTACCTCGTCGATCGTGCCCTTCAAGAAGAACGCGCTCTCAGGCACCTCGTCGTGCTTGCCCTCGATGATCTCGGCGAAGCCGCGGATGGTCTCGGCGATCGGCACGTAGGCGCCGGGCGTGCCGGTGAACTCTTCGGCGACGAAGAACGGCTGGGAGAGGAAGCGCTCGATCTTGCGGGCGCGCTGCACCGTCAGCTTGTCCTCGTCGGAGAGCTCGTCGATGCCGAGGATCGCGATGATGTCCTGCAGCTCCTTGTAGCGCTGCAGGATTTCCTTGACTTCGTTGGCCACGCGGAAGTGGTCCTCGCCGAGGATGTCGGCCTTGAGGATCGTCGAGGTCGACTCCAGTGGGTCGACCGCCGGGTAGATGCCTTTTTCGGAGATCGCGCGCGACAGCGCGGTCGTGGCGTTGAGGTGCGCGAACACCGAGGCCGGCGCAGGGTCGGTGTAGTCGTCGGCCGGCACGTAGATCGCCTGGATCGACGTGACGGAGCCGTTCTTGGTCGAGGTGATGCGCTCCTGCAGTCCGCCCATCTCGGTCTCCAACGTCGGCTGGTAGCCGACCTGCGAGGGCATGCGCCCGAGCAGCGCCGAGACCTCGGAGCCGGCCTGCACGAAGCGGAAGATGTTGTCGATGAACAGCAGCACGTCCTGGCCCTGGTCGCGAAAGTGTTCGGCCATCGTCAGGCCCGAAAGGGCGACGCGCATGCGCGCGCCGGGCGGCTCGTTCATCTGGCCGAACACGAGCATGGTCTTGTCGAGCACGCCCGACTCCTTCATCTCCAGCCACAGGTCGTTGCCCTCGCGCGAGCGCTCGCCCACGCCGCAGAACGCCGACAGCCCGCCGTGCTCCTTGGCGAGGTTGTGGATGAGCTCCTGGATCAGCACCGTCTTACCGACGCCGGCGCCACCGAACAGGCCGACCTTGCCGCCCTTGGCGTAGGGCGCGAGCAGGTCGACGACCTTGATGCCGGTCTCGAACATCTCGGTCGTCGGCGTTAGATCCTCGACGCGCGGTGCGTCCTGGTGGATGCCGCGGCGCGGCGTGTCCGCCGGCAGCGGCTCGCCGAGGTCGATCGGCTCGCCGAGCAGGTTGAAGATGCGGCCCAGCGTGACCTCGCCGACGGGGACGGTGATCGGGGCGCCGGTGTCGATCACCTCGGCGCCGCGCGCAAGACCGTCGGTCGTGTCCATGGCGACGGCGCGCACGCGGTCGTCGCCGAGGTGCTGCTGAACCTCGCACACGAGCACGCCCTCGCCGGCGCCAGGGCTGATGCCCTCGGCCTCCTCCTCCGCGGCGGCGGCCGGACGCGCGATCGTGATCGCGTGGTTGATCTCGGGCAGGCGCTCACTGAAGACGGCCTCGATGACGACGCCCTGGATCTCCTCGATGCGCCCGACGTTCAGCTTGGCGGCGTCTCCGTTGCCGGAGGCTTGCGTGCTGGCGGGCTCGGTGGCGATGCTCGCGTCCATTTGCTCTTGGTTCTCCTCTTTAATCCTTTTAATTATTAAGATTTAGTCGTTCGATGTGGTGATCGTCGCGGCTCACGTCAGCCCCTCTGCGCCTGCGACGACCTCCATGATCTCCTGCGTGATCTCAGCCTGGCGCGCGCGGTTCATCTGCAGCGTCAGGTCGGTGATGATTTCGCCCGCGTTGTCGGACGCGCTGCGCATGGCCGTCATCTGAGCGCCGAAGAAGCCCGCGGTGGACTCCACTAGCGAGCGGTAGATCGAGATCTCGACGTAGTCCGGTACCAGGCGCTTGAGGATCTCCTCGGGGTCGGGCTCATAGGCGACGAGCGCGCGCGGGCCGGCGGGCTGTCCGGCGTCGTCGCCGGCCTCGCCGTCGTCATCGGCCTCGGCGGCGATCGTGGCGGCCGACAGCGGCAGCAGCGTTTCGCGCTTGACCTGCTGGGTGAGCGGGGAGATGTAGGCGTTGTAGACGATCTCCACGCGGTCCAGGTCGCCGTCGATGTAGCCGGTCATCAGGTCGTCGGCGATCGAGCGCGCGTCGGCGTAGGCCGGTTTGTCGGCGAAGCCGGTGTAGCTGCCGGCGAGCTCGCGCCCGCGGAAGGTCAGCGAGGACACGCCGCGGCGTCCGGTCGCATACCACGCCGCCTGCGCGCCCTGCTCGGCGTACTCGTCGCCGATGCGCACGCCGGCGCGGATGATCTGCGAGTTGAAGCCGCCGGCCAGCCCGCGATCGCCGGTCACCAGCAGCAGGCCGATCCTGTCCGTGGACTCGTGCTCTGACAGCAGCGGCAGGCGGGTCGCCTCCGCCCCGGCGGCCTGTGCCGCCTGGCGCGTCATGCGGCGCAGCGCATCGGCGTACGGGCGCAGCGCGGCGATGCGCTGCTCGGCGCGGCGCAGCCGCGCCGCGGCCACCATCTCCATCGCTCGCGTGATCTTCTGGATGTTCTTCACCGAGGAGATCCTGTTCTTGACGTCGCGCTGAGATGCCATGGCGTTTTGCGACAGCCGGCGCTAGGCCGGCTGGGGCTCCTCCTCACGCTGCTGCTCGGAGGCGTCGGCGGCGGATGCGCGGGCGGCCTCCGGCGGCGCGTCGTCGTCCAGCGCCTGGCCCTCCTCGTCGAGGTCGTAGCCGAAGTCCTGCGCGAAGGCGTCGACCGCGTCCTTGACGGCCTTCTGAATGTCGTCTGACCAGTCGCCGCCGGCGATCTTCTCGCGCACGTCTTTGTGCTGCGCGTGCATCCGTTCGGTCAGCTCGGCCAGGAACTCGCCCACGCGCTCGGCCTTCAGCCGGTCGAGGAAGCCGTTGGTCGCGGCGAAGATCTGCACGACCTGGTCCTCGACGGCCAGCGGCTCGCGCTCGTGCTGGTTGAGCGTCGTCACCAGTCGTTCGCCGCGCGCGAGCGTTTTCTGCGTGTCGGCGTCGAGGTCTGAGCCGAACTGCGCGAACGCCTCGAGGTCGCGGTACTGCGAGAGCTCGAGCTTGATGCGGCCGGCGACCTTCTTCATCGGCGAGATCTGCGCGTTGCCGCCGACGCGCGACACGGAGATGCCGACGTTGATCGCCGGGCGCACGCCGGAGTTGAACAGCTTGGACTCCAGGAAGATCTGCCCGTCGGTGATCGAGATGACGTTCGTGGGGATGTAGGCGGAGACGTCGCCGGCCTGCGTCTCGATCACGGGCAGCGCCGTCAGCGAGCCGCCGCCGAGCTCGTCGTTGAGCTTGACCGCGCGCTCGAGCAGGCGCGAGTGCAGGTAGAAGACGTCGCCCGGGTAGGCCTCGCGGCCGGGCGGGCGGCGCAGCAGCAGCGACATCTGGCGGTAGGCGTAGGCGTGCTTGGTCAGGTCGTCATAGACCACCAGCGCGTGCTTGCCGTTGTAGAGGAAGTGCTCGCCCATCGCGCAGCCCGCGTATGGCGCCATGAACTTGATCGGCGCGGCCTCGTCGGCCGGTGCGGCGACGATGATCGTGTTCTCCAGCGCGTTGTTCTCGTCGAGCGTCTGCGCGAGCGCGACGACCGTCGACATGCGCTGGCCGATCGCCACGTACACGGACACGACGCCGGTGTCCTTGTTGTTGATGATCGCGTCGATCGCGATCGCCGTCTTGCCCGTCTGGCGGTCGCCGATGATCAGCTCTCGCTGACCGCGGCCGATCGGGATCATCGCGTCGATCGCCTTCAGGCCGATCTGCATAGGTTCCTTGACCGGCTGGCGCTGCACGACGCCCGGCGCCTTGAACTCGGCCGGGCGGCGCTCGGAGGTCTCGATGTCGCCCTTGCCGTCCAGCGGGCGCCCGAGAGGGTCGACGATGCGACCGAGCAGGCCCTCGCCGACGGGGATGTCGAGCAGGCGACCGGTGCGCTTGACCGTGTCGCCCTCGGAGACGTGCTCCCATTCGCCGAACAGCACGGCGCCGACGTTGTCTGACTCCAGGTTGAGCGCGAGGCCGGTGACGCCGTGGGGCAGCTCCAGCAGCTCGAAGGACATGCAGTTCTCCAGGCCGTGCAGGCGCGCGATTCCGTCGGCGACCGACAGCACGGTGCCGACCTCCGTCAGCTCGGCGCTGCCGCCGTCGAGTCCCTCGATGCGGCTCTTGAGGATGCTTGTGATCTCGTCAGGGTTGATCTGCATGTCTTTTCCTAGGAAGCTCCTTGGGCAACGTGCCTGCGCAGCTGCTCCAGTCGGTTGCGTATAGAGGCGTCGAGTATCGAGTTACCAACTCTCAGCACGATCCCGCCGAGGATGTCCGGGTCGACGTGCGCGGCCAACTTCACCTTGCGTCCGGCGCGCTCGCCGATCGAGCGCCCAAGGCCCTCCGTCGTCTCGGCGTCGAGCTCGATGGCGCTCGTGATGTCGACGGGCAGAAGCTCGTTCTCGCGCTCCCACATGCGCTCGTACTGCTGGCGCGTGCGGAAGATCACCGGCATGCGGTGGTTTTCGATCAGCAGCTTGAGGAAGTTCAGAAAGGTCTCGTCTGCGCCGTCGAGCATGCGCGCCAGCCCTTCCTGCTTCTCCTTCGTGGAGAAGTACGGCGAGAAGAAGAAGACCGCCAGTTCGCGGTTGGAGTCGAGCGCGTCGGCGAACTGGCCGAGCTGCTCGCGCAGCTCGTCGAGCTTGCCGCTTTCGCGCGCGACCTCGAACAGCGAGCGGGCGTAGACCTCGGCGAGCTCGTCCATCAGTTGTTCGAGCTTCCCGAGGAGATCGTCGAGAAGTCGAGCTCGCTCAGCGCCTCCTGCACGAGCCGCTTCTGATCGTCGGTGTCCAGCGTCTTGCGCGTGACCTTCTCGGTGGCCATCACCGTCAGGTTGGCGACCTCTTTGCGGATGTCGTCGAGCGCGCGTTTGCTCGCCGCCTCGATGTCGCGCTCGGCGCGCTTGGCGGCCTCGGCGAGGATCTCCTGGCCGCGATCTTTGGCCTCGTGCTCGTGCGTGTCCGCGGCCTGGCGCGCGCGCTGGACGATCTCTTCGGCCTGCGTACGCGCCTCCTTCAGGCGCTCGCGGTATTCGGCCAGCAGCTCGTCGGCCTCCTTGCGCGTGCGCTCGGCCGTGTCGATCGATTCTTCGATGTTGCGCTTGCGCCGTTCCAGCGCCTCGGAGATGCGCGGGAAGGCCAGCCGCGAAAGCAGCACCATCGTGACGACGAACACGAGCAGCGTCCACACCATCAGGCCGATGCCCGGCTTGATCAGGAAGCTGCCCTTGGAGGCGGCGAGCACCGCCGGTTGTGCGATAGCGCCGAGCATGCTCAGACGATGAACGCGGCGAGCAGGCCCGCCACGAGGCCGTAGAAGAAGCAGGCCTCGGTAAGCGCGAAGCCGAGCCACTGCAGCTGCGTGATCTCGTCACGCATCTCGGGCTGGCGCGTGATCGCTTCGATGGCCTTGCCGAAGATCAGGCCGATGCCGACGCCGGCGCCGACGGCGCCGAGGCCTCCGCCGACGCCGAGGCCGATCGACTTGCCGGCCTTGGCGGTTTCTTCGGTTGCTGCCGCCAGAAAGGTGATCAAAGCTATGTGCACGACAGTTGGCTCCTTTAGTGGTCTTCGGCGACCGCGCCGCCGAGGTAGATAGCGGTGAGCGTGGCAAAGATGAACGCCTGCAGGGCCGCCACAAGCCCGACCTCGAACGCGAACAGCGCAATCCCAAACGGGATCGTGAACCAGCCCAGCCAGGCGACGCCGAGGATCACGGCGAGCGCTCCCGCCATGAACAGGATGATCAGGTGGCCCGCGAGGATGTTGGCGAACAGACGGATCGTCAACGAGAGGATCCGCATCAGGTTGGAGAGCAGCTCGAGGAAGAAGATGAACACGGCCATCCCGCCTTCCACGCCGCCGGGGATCAGGCCCTTGAGATAGCCGATCGGCCCCTTCGCGCGCACGCCTTCATAGGTGTAGGAGAAGAACACGACCAGCGCCAGCACGAGCGGGATCGAGAGGTTGGCGGTGGCTGCGTACAGCGAGAAGGACGGGATGTGCAGGCCGAGCACGTCGATCTTGTGCTCGGTGTTCGTCGGCAGCGGTATGTAGCCGACGAGGTTGGAGAAGAAGATGAACAAGAACAGCGCGCCGATGAACGGGAACCACTTGGCGGCCTGCTTCTCCTCCATCCCGCCGCCGGCGATGTTGTCGCGCATCAGCACGAACAGCGCCTCCACGGCGGCCTGCACCTTGTTCGGGCGTTCCTGCATGCGCCGCGCGATCCAGATCATGCTCACGCACGTAGCGACGGCGGCGATGAACAGGTACAGCACGGCCTTGTTGATCGAGAAGACGCCGAGGTGGACCCAGCTGTCGAGCTTGAACTCGTTCTGCGGCTCAAAGCTGGTGTTGCGCGTGCCTTTGAAGCCGTAGATCGCCACGAGCGCGACCACGCCGCCGATCCACACGCCGCCGGCGAGCAGCAGCTTGCCTTTCATGCCCTTCTTCGGCTCATGGAGGTCGCCCGCTCCGGGCGCGGGACGCCGCGGCGCGGGCGCGGCGGCGTCCGCGGGCGAATCGACGGTCGTGTCGGCCGGCGGCACACCCCCCGTCCCCATCGTGCTCGTGCTCATGACGTGCTCGGCCCCCCAGGCGCGGTCCTGCCGGCCCCCGTGGGCCCGGCACGCGTGGGGCCGTCGCGCGTCACGAAGGACATGGCGAAGTACACGGTGAACGCCGCCAGCACGAGCGCCGCCGCCATGATGCCGTCGTCGCGCCCGCCCGCTACACGGGCGAGGATCACCGCCAGCGCGACGATCCACACCCGGCCCATCATGCCCGCGACCTGCATCCCGGCGCGCAGTCGCACATCGCTCGCCCGCCGCGCTCGCGACTGCAGCCACGCCGCTCCCAGGCGCGTCAGCACCCAGGCGCCGGCGCCGATCAGGTAGCCGTCGATCGGCAGGTTGCCCGCGAACACGAACGGAGCCGTCGCGAGCACCAGGCACACGTCGAGGTAGCGCAGGGTGAACACGTCAGCTGACGGGTCCCGGGGGCCGTCCGTGGCATTTCGTCCACAGACGCCGGCGGCGGCGCGGCGGGGTTGCCAAGAGCGCGATGCGCTGTCCGCAGCTGTTGCGCGCTGCGCGCCGGCCGTGCGCCAGCAGCGCAGGCGACAAACGGCGAGCGGGCTGGGCGCTGCGTCCGTAGCAGCGCCGCTCGGCGAGCTGGCGCGCGCGTGGCGTCAGGCGCGCGACGAGCCTGGGCAGGTCGAGCGAGTCGTCCTCGCCGGCGGCGCTCAGGCGCAGTGGATCGTCGTTGGCATCGAAGTCTGGCATGTGCGTGGAGCCACCCTACAGACCCGACAAAAAGTCCGCACGCCCAATTGCGGCGGACCCGTCGAAGCGCCTTTTCCCTACTTCCAGAGCGCTTTCAGAGCGTCCGGGGCAGCGCCATCACTCTACCGTGTCTTGGACTTCGTAACAAGTTTGTGACATACGCAACGCCGGCCTGCCGGGCTCCGCGTGCCGGCGCCGCACACGCCATCTCGCCGGCCATGCCGGAGCGTGGTGGCCGGTCACCCCGCTGAGCCAGCCGACGAGCAGCACCGCGAGCGCCAGCGCGGCCAGACCGCCGACGATGTCCAGCAGGAAGTGGTTGCCGGTCGCCAATACCGCAAGCCCCGTCAGGCAGGGGTAGGCGACGGCGAGCGCCCGCACGACCGCGCGCCGGCTAGCCTGCCACAGCGCCAGCGTGCACCACGCGGCCCAGGCCATGTGCAGGGATGGCATCGCCGCGAGCTGGTTGGCCGCCGAGGCCAGCGCGCCCGTGTGCCACGAGCCGAAGGCGTGCGTCGAGGCGACCACGTCGGTGAAGCCGTCGAGCATTCGCGGCGGCGCCACGGGAAAGCGCCAGAAGACGATGAAGCCGATCACGTTGACGAGCACCAGCGAGTTGCGCAGAGGGCGGTACAGCTCGGCGCGGCGCCACCACAGCCACGCGAGCACGCCGAGCGTGACGACGAAGTGCGCGTTGTCGTAGTAGTCGGAGAGGATCAGCCCGAGCGAGTGGTGGGAGGTCAGCCAGCGGTCCAGCGAGAGCTCGGGGTCGACGTGCAGCACGCGCTCGACGTGCAGGATCCCGCGCGCGTTGCCCAGCGCCGTCGAGAGCCGCAGCGGCGCGAGATTGGTCACCGCGTCATACAGGAACAGCAGCCATCCGATCGTCAGCAGCTCGACCCACCAGCGCGAGCGCGCAACCGCGCGAGCCTGCGCAGGCAGCGGGAGCATGGCGGCCGACGAGCCGCCCGGGTCGATCGAAACCGCGCTGGACAAGCGATCGATGTTACCCCGAGCGTCAGCGCCGCCGAGCGCTGCAAGCGCAAGCGCGCGAGCTCACGGCGCGACCGGCTGCAGGCCGCGATCGGCGAGCGTCGCGAGCACCCGCGGCAGCGCCGCGACGGTGCGCCGCCACGAGCCGGGCGCCGAGTAGTCGTCGGCGTCGTGCAGCAGCAGCACCGAGCCCTCGCCGGCGCCCTGCGTGACGCGCGCGGCGATCGACTCGGCCGTCGCGCGCCGCTCCCAGTCGCGCCCCCATTGAGTCCACAGCAGCGTGCGCCAGCCGCGCGCGTTGGCCAAGCGCAGGGCGGACGCGTTGAGTACGCCATAGGGCGGCCGGTAGAGCGTCGGCGCGACGCCGGCGGCGTCCTCGATCGCGCCCGCCGCGCGGTCGATGTCCATGCGCACTTGCCGCGGCGTCAGGCGCAGCAGGTTGCGGTGGCGATGGCAGTGCAGGCCGACGAGATGCCCCGCCGAGACGATCTCGCGCGCCAGCGTGGGGTTGCGCTCGATCTGCTCGCCGACGAGGAAGAACGTCGCCCGCACGCCCGCGCCGGCCAGCAGCTCGAGCACTGCCGGCGTGCCCTGCGCGTGCGGCCCGTCGTCGAACGTCAGCGCGTAGCCGAGCCCGCTGGCCGTGCGGTCCTCGATTCCCAGCGGGCGGCGCAGCGCCGGCACCGCGCCGGCGAGTCCCGGCAGCAAATAGCCGGCGATCGCGATCGCGCCCAGCGCGCCGGCGGTCGGGGGGGCGCTGCTGCGATGATCGAGTGCAGACATGGTCGATCTGGTGCTCGGCATAGGGGCGGCCGTGGGCGCGTCCACCCTCTACAGCCTAGGGATCGCCCTGCAGGCGATGGACGCCAAGGAGGCGCCCCACGAAGAGCACCTGCGCCTGGCGCTCGCCTGGCGCCTGGTGCGCCGCACGCGCTGGCTGCTGGGGACGGGCCTGTCGATCATCGGCTGGCCGCTGCAGCTCGTCGCCCTGCTGCTGGCGCCGCTGGTCGTCGTGCAGCCGGCGCTGGCGGCCGGCCTGCTCGTGCTGATGTTCCTCGCGCAGCGCATGCTGCACGAGCACGCAGGGCGCATGGAGTACATCGCGATGGCGGCGATCGTCGTCGGCGTCGTCGGCGCGGGCCTGGCGGCGCCCCCACGCCACACCGGCCACGGCTCGGAGAGCCTCGCGATCACGATCGTGCTGGTCGGGCTGGCCATCGCTGCGCTGCTCCCCTACGCGCTGCGCCTGCTCGCGCATCCACCGGCTGCCGTGACCATGGTCGGCGCCGGGCTGGCCGGCGGCTGGAGCGGCGTGGCGACGAAGCTGGCCTCCGACGATCTCGCCCAGGGACACCTCGCGCTCGCCGCCCTGTGGGGCCTGTCGACGGCGGCGGCTTCGGGAATCGGCGTGCTGAGCGAGATGAGCGCGCTGCAGGAGCGACCGGCGATCCAGGTGGCGCCGGTCGTGTTCGTGACTCAGACGGTGATCCCGATCGTCGTCGCGCCGCTGCTGTTCGGCGAGAGCTTCGCCGACACGCCGCTGGGCGGCGTGCCGCTGTCGGCGTCGCTGGCGCTGCTCGTCGCCGGCGCGGCGCTGCTCGCGCGCTCGCCGCTGCTGGTGGCGCTGATGGAGGGCGAGCGCGTCAGCCACCCCAGCGGCTCCGCGCCGAGCCCTTTGTCGCCGAGCGAGGAGATGATCCGCCCCAGCCCGGTGACCGACTCGGCTGAGCCGTCGAGCTCGACCACGAGCACGTCGCCCGCACGCGTGGAGCGCTGAGGCAGCCCTCCGTCGGCTTTCAGGCGCTGGGCGCCGCACACCGGCGTGGCGTCGTCGGTGCGCGCGAGCACCAGCTGACCGACGGTGAGGCCGCCGGGCGGCTGCAGGAAATAGAAACGGTGACGCAGACCGAGCGCGCGCGCCTGCGCATGAAGCAGCGCGCGCGTGCGCACCCAGCGAAAGGCCGACGAGCCGGGCACTTCGGGGACGACCTCATCGCCGAGCGCGCGCAGCTTGGCGACCATCACCGGCGAGGGCACGCCGCCGTCGTCTGCGAAGGAGGCGTGAATGCCACGTCGCGCGAGTTCC
Organism: Solirubrobacteraceae bacterium; assembly: GCA_035286505.1. GTDB lineage: Bacteria > Actinomycetota > Thermoleophilia > Solirubrobacterales > Solirubrobacteraceae > Palsa-744. The sequence continues at coordinate 11,922 of DATHJQ010000299.1, forward strand.
GTGGCCACCTGCGAGACGTCGCCGGACGGAACGTGCACGATCAGGCCGACCTCTGGCTGGTTGGTCTTGACCTGCGCCAGCGCATGGACGCGCAGGATCTTCGAGGCCAGCGCCGTGACCTCGTCGGTCGACATCATCCACGTGCCGACGCCGAGCAGCAGCGTCAACTGCATCGCAAGCGCGACCGTGCGCAGCCGCCAACGCGGGATGACACGCACGCGATGCGGCGCCTGCAGCACCACGTCTGCTGCGACCAGGTCGTTTGCGCCCCCGCCGGCGTCGGACTCGCCGGCGAGCGCCTGCTGGGCCTCCGGCTCGCCGGCGAAGCTCGCGCGCACGTGCTCGCGCAGCTCGGTCGTGTCGTTGGCCAGGCGCACCAAATCCAGCGCCGCCATCGCGCGCGTGTTGACGCGCGCATGGCCGACGGGCAGGCCGTAGGAGACGACGGGCGTGCCTGCGGCCATCGCCTCCAGGCAGGTGACGCCGCCGGTGGAGTGAACGAGCACGTCGGCGGCCGCCAGCAGCTCGGGCATCTTGTCGGTGAACTCGTATACGTGGACGCGCGGCTCGCCGGCGAAGCTGCGGCGAAGCTTCTGCGCGAGCGGTTCGTTTCGCCCGGCGAGCACGACGATGCTCGAGGCCTCGGGCACGCGCGTGAACTCGCGCACGGCGCCCTCGACGTCGCCCACCCCCCAACCGCCGCCGGAGACGACGACCATGCGCCCCCGCTCGGGCAGGCCCAGCATGCGACGCGCCTGCAGCGGGCAGCGGGGCTGCAGGAACTCGTCGGAGATCAGCGGCGCGACTAGGCGCACGCTGTCGCGCCCGGCGATGCGCTCGACCGGCGACATCGACTCGCCATACATGACCATGTGCATGTCGATGCCCGGCTGCGCCCAGAAGAACAGCCCCGTCAAATCTGTGATCGTGGCCACGGTGGGGCAGACCACCTCGCCCGTGCGCCGCAGCCGCGCGAGCACGACCGTCACCGCCGGGTAGGTCGAGACGACAACGTCGGGGTCGTGCTCGGCGATCGTCGCGGCGAGCGGGCGCGAGCCGAACAGGCAGAGCAGGCGCGTCGCCAGCGCGCGGATCGGCGGGACGTGGTTGAGCAGTCCATAGACGATCGTGTACGTCCACGGCACGAAGCGCAGCTGCATGCGGTAGCCGTCCTCCACGACTGGCTTGAGCACGCGCCCCATCGCGGCCAGCCCGTCGATCACGGTGACCTGCGTGGGCTGCGGCGTGTCTTTCAGCTGCGCGGCCAGCGCGCGCGCGGCGGCCGCGTGCCCCTCTCCGACGTCGGCGGAGAGAATCAGTACGCGACGGGGCCCTGAAGCCCGGCTGGATATCGGTTTGCGGCGGCGAAGTCGCATGTAGAAGGCAGCGCGCGCCCTGACCTGGGCGCCCTGAAGTGCCGCACACACGTACACCGATCGGTCCCCCGGGGCACGCGAGCTTGCGGCTGCACGGGGATTCTACATTCCCTGTCACACGCCTGCCCGAGGCCCAGACGTAACAATGGGCCGATGCCGTCCGCCCCGGCCCTGCCCAGCGCGCCGAGCGACGCCGCTCGCCGCTCGCAGGCCCGCGTGAGCGCCGCCCGTCGCCGGCCGGCGCGGCGTGCTCAGGCGCTGCCCCGCGCGCTCGGCCTGCTCGGCCTGCTGGGCGTCGGCGTGACGGTCTTCTTGACCTGCGCCGGCGCCGCCGGCGAACCGTCGCAGTACGTGCCGGGCCGCAGCGGCGGCTGGCCGCCCTGGCTGGCCGGCCCGCTGGAAGGCCTGCACATGAGCATCGGCTCCGGCGGCTTTCAGACGCTGACGCTGATCATGTGCGCGAGCTACCTGCTCGTGCTGGCGCTCGCGCGCACGCTGCCGATGTGGGCGATCGTCGCGACGATCGTGGTCGCACACGCGATCCTGCTGCTCGGACCGCCGCTGATCTCACAGGACGTGTTCGGCTACCTGGGCTTCGCCCGCCTGGGAGCACTGCACGGCCTGGACCCCTACACGCACGTGGCCGCGCAGGCGCCGGGCGACGAAGTCTTCTGGTTCGTCGGCTGGCCCTACCAGCACTCCCCCTACGGGCCCCTGTTCACGCTGGCCAGCTACGCCACGGCGCCGCTCGGGCTGGCCGGCGGCCTGTGGGCGTTCAAGGCCGTCGCGGTCGCCTCCAGCCTCGCCGCGATCGCCCTCGTCGCGCGCGCCGCCGGCAAGCTCGGGCACTCCCGCCGCTGGGCGGCCGCGTTCGTCGGGCTGAACCCCGTGCTGCTCGTGCTCGCTGTCGGCGGCGCCCACAACGACACGCTGCTGATGATGCTGCTCGCCGCGGCGCTGGCGCTCACCGCCGGGGCAAGCCCCCGCTTCCGCACGGCCGCCGCGACGCTGGTGGTGGGCGTCGGCATCAAGGTCACGGCCGGCCTGGTGCTGGCGTTTCTCGTGCTCGCACCCGGGCGCTGGCGCGAACGCCGGCAGGTCGCCGCCGCCGCCGCGCTCAGCCTGCTCGCGCTCGGCGCTGTCGGGCTGATCGGCTTCGGCTCGCACGCGCTCGGCTTCCTCAACGCGGTCGGCGAGCAGCAGCAGCTCGTCGCCGTGCACAGCGTGCCCGCCGAGACCGCGCGCCTGCTCGGGCTGCATGGGACGCCGGACTGGTGGCGCAACATCTTCGCCGGCCTGTTCGTGCTCGTGCTCGCCTACTCGCTGTGGCGCACCGCCCGCGGCGCGGACTGGCGTGTGGCCGCTGGCTGGGCGACGCTGGCGCTGCTGCTGTCCACGGCCTGGCTGTTGCCGTGGTATGCGATCTGGCTGCTGCCGCTAGCCGCGGTCGGCGGCGATCGGCGGCTGCGCGCCGCGACGTTGCTGTTCTGCGCCTACGCCGTCCTGATCCACCTGCCGCTCGCCGATCCGCTGCTCGTCCCCGCGCGGCCGCGCATTCACAAGCCCGTCCTGGTCGTGCACCGAGATCGCGTCGATCTCGCCCGTTTCCAGGTCGTGCACGACCCGCTGCTCGATCTCGGTCGCTGACGCGTCGGGGCGAAGCAGGCGCAAGCGCATCGCATCCAGGCGGCGGAACTTGAGGATCTCCAGCACGTAGACGAGATAGACGCTCGCCGCGGCCGCGATCAGGCCCAGGCCGATCATCACCAGCGTCCAGCCGGTGTGCAGATGGCCTTTGTGATCGCTGTAGGGAACGAAGCGCAGCGCCAGCGCGAGGCCCGCGAGCATCAGCGTCCACGCGTACAGGTAGGCGATCGTGCGCCTGCTGGAGAAGCCGATGCGCGCCATGCGATGGTGAAAGTGCTCGCTGTCGGGTCGGTAGATCGGCTGTCGGTACTTCAGGCGCTTGAGCACCACAAACGTCGTGTCCAGGAACGGCACGGCGAGCAGGATCAACGGCAGCACGAAGGACACCACGGCCGCCGTCTTCACCGCCGCCTCGACCGTGATCACGCCCATCATCAGCCCGAGCAGGTTGGCGCCGCAGTCGCCCATGAAGCTCGACGCGGGCGGGAAGTTGTGCAGCAGAAAGCCGAGCGCCGCGCCCGCCGTGATCGCTGCCAGCACGCCGGGCTGCTGGCGCCCGAGGTCGAAGGCGATCACGGTCATCGCGCCGGCGATGATCGTGCAGACGCCCGCGGCCAGCCCGTCGACGCCGTCGGAGAAGTTCACCACGTTCATCATCGCCACCAGCCCCAGCACGGTCAGCACCGGACCGGCATTCGTCACGCCGGCGTTGGGAAACGCGAGCGTGCCGATGAACGGCAGCGTTATCGCCTTAACGGCCACGCCGAAGTGCACGACGATCACGGCGGACACGACCTGCCCGGCGAGCTTCACCACGGGCGGCATTTCGAAGCGGTCGTCGAGCGCGCCTACGAGCGTGATCACCGCCGCGGCCAGCAGCACGCCGTGCCACAGCTCGTGTTCTGAGGCGTAGCCGCCGGGCAGCCAGATCAGCCCGGCGGTGAGCGTGCCGGCGAAGATCGCGAGCCCTCCCAGCAGCGGCGTCGGGCTCTCCGACAGCCCGCGCTCGCGCGGTTCGTCGATCGCGCCGACAGCCCGAGCCAAGCGCTTGGAGAGCGGCGTGAGCAGCGCGGTCACGGCGGCGGCCACGAGGAAGGCGTACAGCGCGTCGAGCTCGTTCAGGTGCCCCATCGAACGCCGAACAGCATCGCAGGCGTGGGCGTCG
>DATHJQ010000300.1:0-2038 GCA_035286505.1 Solirubrobacteraceae bacterium
ACGCGGGCTTGAGCGCTCGCGACGGCTTTCCGTTCGCCGCGCCCGTCGTCTCAGCCGGGGCCGGCGGCGGCCCGATATGGCGTTTGATCAGGTACTGCTGTCCGATCGTCCACAGGTTCGTCGTGATCCAGTAGACCAGCAGCCCGGCCGGGTAGCGGTAGAGAATCACCACGAAGACCACCGGCAGCAGCAGCATCAGGCGGCGCTGGTTGGGGTCAGCCGTCGCCGTCGCCACCAGCGTCGAAACGACCTGCGAGCCGACGTACAACACGATCAGCACGATCAGCGCCGCTCCCGTCGCCTTTTCGGTGATGTCCGGCAGGAACAGGAACTTCGCCGAGTGCGGCGCCACGGCGTTGCAGCTGATTTCCGATAGGCCTTTGATGTGTGCGCCCGCGTGCGTCACCGCGCCCGACGGGATTTCGCTGTTGTGCAGGATCGGATGTCCCAGCGCGCTGGAAAAGTGTTCGCGCAGCTGCTTGCCGCAGATGTCGAGCTTCAGGTCCGTGCGCAGCATGTAGAACAGCGAGATGAACACCGGCAGCTGCAGCAGCAGCGGCAGGCACGACGCCAGCGGGTTGATTTTGTTCTCCCGGTAGAACGTCATGATCTCCTGCTGCTGGCGCTGTTTGTCCTCCTTGTACTTCTCTTTCAGCGCCGCGATCTGCGGCGACAGACGCTGCATCTCCTGCATCGACTTCAGCTGCCTGTACGTCAACGGGACGAGCACCGCGCGAATCAGCACCGTCAGTCCCACGATCGCCAAACCCCAGCTCCCGCCCACGACGTTGTCGTGGATGAACACCATGATCGACTCGAACGCGCCGATCAGCGGCGAGAACGCGTCCTCGATGACATTGGCGATGATTGGCATGCGCTCTGGGGGCTCTCGGCAGTCTCGTTACGCGGGCAGCTCGTGGACCGAACGCGCGTCGCCAGCCGCTCGGCGGCCGCTCGCCACCGGTCGCCCGCTCAGACGCCCGTGCGGTGGCCGGTCGCGAACACTCGCTGGGCCTCCACGGGATCGTATCCGCCGTAGCTCCATGGATTGCACCTGAGCAAGCGCCACGCCGCGAGCACCGCGCCCCTAAGTATGCCGTACTCGCGTATCGCCTCGACCGCATAGCGCGAGCACGTGGGCTCGTACTTGCAGCGTCTGGGAATCGCTGGCGAGACGACCCGCTGGTACACCGTGATCGGCGCCACCGCCAGCGCCCGAGCGAAGCGTGTGAGCCGCGGCGCGCGTGGCGCGTGGCGCTCGGGCGCCTGCTCGGCTTGCCCGGTCCCTGCGGCGGGCGCCGTCATCGTCGTGGAGTCTCGGTCTCGGGCTGCTCGCCCTGCGCGTCTGCCTCGCGCATCCCCGCCTTGGCAATCAGCTCGCCGAGCGCCGCATCGACTCCGGCCAGCCCCTCGCGCTCGACCAGCTCGGCCGCCGACGGGCGCGCGACCACGACCACGTCCTGGTCGTCTCGCAGCTCCGCCTCCACTCGTGCGAAGGCCTCGCGCAGCATCCGCTTGACGCGGTTTCGCTCGACGGCGCCACCGACCTTTCGCGACACCGAAAGCCCGAGACGGGGCCGTTGCGCCGAAGGATTCGGGAACGTATAGAGGACCAGGTGGCGGTTCGCCGTCGAGCGTCCCTGCCTGTAGACCCGCTCGAACTCCGCGCTGCGCGACAGGCGACCGCGACTGGAGGACCGCGGGTTCATCGCGCAACCATCACCCTCAGGTTGAGAGTCGCTTGCGTCCCTTGTCGCGGCGACGCTTCAGCGTCAGCCGGCCCGCGCGCGACTGCATGCGAGAGCGGAACCCGTGCGCGCGGGCTCGCTTGCGCTTCTTTGGCTGGTAGGTGCGCTTCATCGTGTGTTCGCTGTCTTGCGCCCGTTTCCTTCCCGACTCAGACCGCGCGAGGACGTCGCGGGGGCGGGCGCCGGCGGACAAGTATAGGGAGCGAATCGCCTTCGGCGTAATTTTCTCGGCAGTTGCGAGCAGTCCGGCGAACGGTCTCGGTGCGTCGGTTATAGTCGCCCGACCGGGG
>DATHJQ010000301.1:0-7317 GCA_035286505.1 Solirubrobacteraceae bacterium
GCGGTGGTAATGCTCACGCCGCTCGGCGGCCGAAGCACGCCGCAGAGCCATGAATCGAGGAGCACAGATGCTGACCACCGCAGACAAGTCAAGCCAAGAGGCGTTCACCGGAGCGTTCGGGATCATCCAGAGCCAGCCGGATGAGCGCACGAGCGTCGTCGCGCTGGAAGGAGAGCTCGATCTCGGCCGGGCACCGAGCCTCAAGTGGGCGCTCGTGGACTCGGTCGACGCCGGCTACAAGCAGCTCGTCGTCGACCTCACGCGCGTCAGGTTCATGGACTCGACGGCGCTCAGCGTGCTCGTCGGCGTCAACCGCAGCCTCGACGATGACGCGCGCCTGTCGATCGTATGCGTCAACAACAACGTGCTGAAGATCTTCGAGCTGTCCGGCATGGACGGCGTGTTCGCGATCTTCCCGACGCTCGATGAGGCGCTCGCCCACGTTCAGGGAAACACCGCCCGGGTCGGCTGAGAGACGCAGGCCGTCAATGGCCAGCCAAGCCACCCAGCCGCCGCGAGGTCAGCGTGCCGCCCAGCGCGCGACTGCGGCGATCGCCGCCGGCTGCTGCATCTTGGCTCTCGCGTCGCTGCCGACCGCGCAGGCCGCCAAGAACACCGCCACGTCGATGCCGACGGCTGCCGGCGAAACGACTTCCGCGTCTAAGGGCAAGCGCGCCGAACGAGCCATGCAGGCCGAACGCTCGGCGACCGCTCCCGTCGCGCCGCCCGGCCTTCCCGTCCTGGCTGAACCGCCTGTCTCCGGCCGCGGCAAGAACGGCCGGGCGACCGCCCCGACGCCGGGTCCGCCGCAGGCGGCTGGACATGGTCAGGCGAGCGGCAGGGCGCCGGCGTTGAACAAGCTCGACCGCGAAAAGCCCGACGCGCACGCGCGCCGCCAGGCGGAAGGCGCGCATCGCAGCGCAACGAGCAGCACCCAGAGCCAGGCCGCGCTCGCCTCCGGCGCCGAATCTACACAGGGGGTGGACGCGCTCGCGCGCAAGCAGAAGAAAGGCGGCGGCCAGAAGAAAGAAAAAACGAAAGAAAAAGCTGAAAAGACGAAGGAAAAAGCCAAGAAACCGACCGCGCCGACGCCGGTCTCGGCGGGAGGGTCCAAGGGCAAGCAGGCGTCGATCGTGTCGCCGCAGCTGACCACGACCGACCCCTCCGCCGACTCCTCGACCACGCCGAGCGCCGCCGTCGGCACCGGCTCGGCGTCGATCACCTCGGTCGCTCCCACCGCCGCCAAGGCCGGCGCCACGAGCGCTCGCGTCAGGCGCGCCGCGCACAGGCCCCGCCGTCGCACGGGAAGTCGCGCGACCGCCGCCGCGACTCTTGCGCCGGCCATCCGCTCGGCGCCGCTCGCGCCCACAGCCAAAAACGGCGCCCGGCCGAGCGTGGTGCGAAAGGTCGTCAAGCGCGCGCGCCCCGGCGCGCCGCAGCCGGCGATCGTGAAAACACTCACGCGCATCGTCGGCGTGGTGCCGACCCCCGTGCGCATCCTGATCGCGGCGCTGATCGCGCTCGCGCTCGCGCTCGCCGTGCGCTCGCGTGCTTCCGGAGTGCGCGCCCGCCGCCTGATGCGCCAGCGCGGTCAGCTGCTCGAGGACGTCGGCCTTCTGCAGGCCGCCCTGCTTCCCGTGCCCCCGCCGCGGCTTGGCCCCGTCGGCACCTCGGTCGCTTACCGTCCCGCCGACGGGCCGGGCGCCGGCGGCGACTTCTACGATGTCTTCGGACTCGACGACGGACGCCTCGCTGTGATCGTCGGCGACGTGTCCGGTCACGGGCGCGAGGCGCTGCCGCACACGGCGCTCGTTCGCTTCACCGTGCGCGCGTACCTCGAGGCCGGCCTGTCGCCGCACGAGGCGCTGCAGACCGCCGGCAACGTGCTCGAGCACCAGCTTGCGGGCTCCTTCGCGACGGTCGTTGCCGCCATCTATCACCCGCGCGAGCGCACGCTTACATACGCCAGCGCAGGTCACCCGCCGCCGCTCGTGCTCGGCGACGCCGGCGCCGGCGTCGAGGCCGGTGCCACCGCCACCGCCCTCACGCTGACGACCGCCTGCTCGGCGCCGCCGCTCGGCGCCGGCATGCGCACGGGCACACGCCAGACGGTCGTCTCCGTGCCCGGCCCGGCGTGGCTGTGCTTCCACACCGACGGAGTCACCGAGGCGCGCGTCGGTCAGGATCTGTTCGGCTCCTGGAGGTTGAGCGTCGCGCTCGGCCAGCTCGGCCGCGACGCGACGGCGACGGCGCTGCTCGACAGCGTCGCCGAGCGCACGACCGCTCGCCCCGACGACATGGCCGCGTGCCTGCTGCGCGTGCAGGACGGTGCCGGCGCGCCGACGATCGCGCACGAGCTGCTCGAGCTCGACGGCGCGATGATCGCCGGGGGGCGCGCCGAGCGCTTCTTGCGCGAGTCCGGCATGGCTGCCGCGGCGGCCGCATCGGTGCTCGACGCCGCGCGCGCCGAGCTCGATCGTCGGGACTGCGTGCCGCTCGAGCTGACCGTCGGCGACGGGCCGCCCAGGGCCGTGCTGGGGCAGGACAACGTCATCCACCGGCCGGCGCTCACAGCGGTGAGCGCCTCTTAGGAGCAGTGATGAACGCCACGCCCACATTGGCTCCCGACGCGGCGATGGTGCTGGGCATCGCCGCCACCGCGATCCCCTTCGCACGCACGCCCGAGGACGAGGCGGAGCGCTGGCTGCGCATCCTGCGCCTGCACGGCGAGGTCGGCGCGGCGCTGCAGGCGCTGGGCGTCAGCGAGGACTCGCTGCGCGTCGGCCGCGAGGACGTCGACGGCGAACGCTTCGAGGACGCGACCAATCCCGAGCACCGCGACGTGATCGGGCTGGTGACCGAGGGCGCCGCGCGCGTCGCCACCGAGCGCGGCGTGGCCGGCGTCGGCACGATCGACGTGCTGATGGCTGTCATGCAGGTCTACGGCACGATCTTCGAGCGCGCGCTGCGCGCGCACGGAACCGACGCCGACGAGGTGCTCGAGCGTCTCGCCGCATAGCGGCCGGTCGGCTCTGCTGGTATTCCTGGGCGCTTGCCCGACTCGATCGAGAGTGCGCTCACCCCCGAGCGCCTTGCCGCGCAGCTGCTCGCCGGCGTCCCCGCGCGCAACCCGCTGGCGGTGGCACAGCGTCTGCTCGCCGTCCAGGCCCAGGACCCGCGCGGCGCGCGCCTGGCGATCCGCGCGCGCAGCACGGGCCTCACCGCGACAGACGTCGACGCGGCGCTGGGCGAGGATCGCTCGCTGCTGATCACGTGGCTCAACCGCGGCACGCTGCACCTCGTGCGCAGCGAGGACTACCCCTGGCTGCACGCGCTGACCGTGCCATCACTGCTCACCGGCAACGCGCGCCGGCTGGCGCAGGAGGGCGTAACGCCGCGTGCCGCCGAGCGCGGCGTGCGCGCGATCGAGCGCGCGCTCGCCGGAGACGGGCCGCTGACCCGCGCTCGACTGCGCGAGCGCATCGGCGCGGCGGGCGTGCGCACCGAGGGGCAGGCGCTCGTGCACCTGCTGATGCTCGCCACGCTGCGAGGCCTGGCCGTGCGCGGACCGATGGTCGGCGCCGACCAGGCCTACGTGCTCGTCGCCGACTGGCTGCCAAAGCCGCAGAAGGTCGATCGCGGGCGCGCGTTGGCCGAGCTCGCCCGGCGCTATCTGGCCGGGCACGCCCCGGCCGACGACCGCGACCTCGCGCGCTGGTCGGGCCTGGCGCTGGGCGAGGCGCGCGCCGGGCTCTCCGCGATCGCCTCAGAGCTGCGCGCCCGGCCGGACGGGCTGCTGGAGCTGAAACGGCGCAAGCGCCGCGTGCCCGATCCGCCGCAGCCGCGGCTGCTCGGCGCGTTCGACCCGCTGCTGCTGGGCTGGTGCTCGCGCGAGCAGATCGTCGGCCCGAACAAGGCGCTGATCACGGACAACGGGGTGTTCCGGCCGTTTGCGCTGGCGCGCGGGCGGGCGGTTGCGACGTGGAAGATCGCCGCGCGCGAGGTCGTGCTCGATCCGTTCGAGCGCCTGACGCGCGCCGATGCGGCTGCGCTGCACGCCGACGCCGCCGACGTCCTGCGCTACCTGGCGCTTGGTCCTGCGCCCGGGCCTGGGTCCGAGGCGGGCGGCGGCGGGTCGTCGTCGAGCACGAGCGCGAGCGTAAAGCCGTCATAGCCCTTCGCGCCGACCGTCTGGATCGTCGTCGCGCTGACGCGCCCACCGACCTCTGAGCGGTCGTCGTGCAGCAGCTCGTGAAAGCGCCGCGAGCCGAGCGCGCCGGGGTCGTCGCTGTCGGCGTCGACGACCGTGCCGTCGCGGATGACATTGTCGGCGACGATCAGGCTTCCCGGATGCGACGTGCGCAGCGCCCATTTGAAGTAGTCGGGTGTGTGCACCTTGTCGGCGTCGATGAACGCGAAATCGAACGGTTCGGGCAGCTCCGCGGCGAGTCCCGGCAGCGTGTCCAGTGCCCGGCCGACGCGCAGGTCGACCATCGCGGTCAGCCCGGCGCGCTCGATGTTCGCCGCCGCGACCTCGGCGTAGCGGGGCTCGGCCTCGAGCGTGACCAGGCGACCGCCTGGCGCCAGCGCGCGCGCCAGCCAGATCGAGCTGTAGCCGCCCAGCGTGCCGATCTCGAGGATCGTGCGCGCGCCGATCGAGCGTGCGAGCAGGTGCAGCAGCTTGCCCTGGCTGGGAGTCACAGCGATCGGCGGCAGACCGGCGGCGGCGCTGGCGGCGACGGCGGAGTCGAGCGCGGGGTCGGCGCCGATCAAGCGCCCCTCGACGTAGCGATCGACTGCGTTCCAGGTCTCGCTCATGGGCGATGGCTTTTGGCGCGCGACAGCAGCAGCGCGAACAGGTGCTGCTGCACGGTCGCCGGGAACGGTCGCAGCAGGCCGGAGCTGAGCAGCGTCACCTCGCTGGGGCCGTCGACGAAGCCGAGGAAGTCGAGATAGATCGGAACCTTGATGCCGCGCACCAGGAACGTGGCGGTCACGCGCCAGCCGAAGCTGCCTCCCATGCCGGGCGCCGGCGGCGTTCCCGATTGGATCGTGACCGAGCCCGGCGTCGCGCCCGTGGTCTTCTCGGACTTGAAGATCTGCTGGAGATAGCGCGTGAAGCAGCCGCGCACGTGCGCGCTGCGAATCGCAGCGAGCCCCTTCTGCGCCTGGGCGGCGGAGGATTGGACGGCGACTTCGGAGCTGACGCTGAAGTCGATGATCTGCCGTTTGAGCTTGAAGTCCTTGGACCCTTCTTCGGCCAGCGCCTTGGACGAGCCGCCGATGCCGGCGCACCTGAGCATCTGGCGTTCCAGGCGCTTTTCGCTGGTGGAGCTGCTGTCGTGTTTATCGGTCGCGGCGAACCCGGGCACGTCGGCGGGAGTCAGGTTGACCGCGTGCGCGAAGGCGAGCGCCTGCGACCTGCTGGGCGCCTGCCCGGCCGGTGGGTTCGCGGGCGACGCCCTGCTCGACGACGAACGGCCCTGCGCGGTCACCGTGGCGACGCCGCCGGACGCGGTCATAGACCCCTTGCCGCACCCGGCGATCAGCGCGCCGGCGAGGACAAGCGCGAGCATGGGCAGCGTCCGGCGCATGGCGGCTGATTGTCGCAGAGCGCCACGGGCGCCCCGCAGGCCCGATCGGTTGTGACGCCTAGCGCTTGGTCGCGCGAACGGCCGTGCCGTAGGCGCAGATCTCCGTCCACGTCGTGCCCAGCTCTGACGTGTCGCTCCTCGGCGAGCGCCCCGGCTCAGTCCGCTGGCGCGTTGCCGTTTTGGCGCGCCGCGAGGTCCGGGCCGGTGGTCGTCGTCATCACGCTCGCGGCCCCGCCGCCGAGCACGCGGCGCACGAGCGACGGCGCGACGACGCGCAGCGCCGCGGCGATGCCGTAAGGCCGCGGCACGTAACGCTCGGGCGCGCGGCCGACGCCCGCCTGGAAGATCGCCTCGGCGGCGCGCTCGGGCGTTGAGACGATCCAGCGAGTCCAGGGCTTCTCGGTCAGCTCCGCCTGCGGGAAGCCCTCCGTGGCGATGAAGCCCGGCAGCACGAGCCCGACGTGCACTCCGTGCTCGCGCTCCTCCGCCCACAGAGCGTCAGACCAGCCGGCCAGCGCGAACTTCGAGGCGCTGTATGCGCCCGAGCCCGCCCGCGCGACGCGGCCGGCGGTCGAGGACACGTTGACGATCGCGCTCGGCGCCGATTCGCGCAGCAGCGGCAGAAGCGCCTCAGTCAGGCGCACCTGCGCGTCGAAGTTGATCTCCATCGTGCGGCGCACGTTCTCGTAGCCGCCCTCGGCGAAGCGCGCGCGCCACGCGGCGCCGGCGTTGTTGACCAGCAGGTCCAGGCGTCCGTGGCGCTCGGACACGTGGTCGCGGACGCGCTCGGGAGCGTCCTCGTCGAGCAGGTCCACGGCGATCACGCTCGCTCGGTCCTCGCCCAGCTCGGCGGCCAGCGCGCGCAGCCGCTGCTCGCGGCGAGCGACGAGCACGATCGAGCAGCCGCGCTCACGCGCGAGCCTGCGCACGGTGGCCTCGCCGATGCCGCTGCCTGCGCCGGTCACAAGCGCAACGGATGGCCGGGCGGTGGTCGCTGGAGAGTCGATGAGGAGCGCTCCTTTCGCGCTTGGCGCCGTACGCGGTGCGTGGGGTGCGCCGGTTAGCCTTTCAGATCGGCACCCGCATGAGCGCGAACCCACCAACCGGCGCCGCACCGAGCGGCCAGCGGCGTTCCGATCGAGCATCGGCGACGCCGCCGACGCAGACGGCGGTCAAGCGTCAGGCGCTGGAGCTGTTTCGCGGGCTGCCGCGGCGCTATGACCTGCTCTCGGCCGCGCTGAGCTTCGGCCAGGACCCGCGCTGGCGCCGCGCGCTCGTGGCGGCCGTCGCGCCGGCGCCGGGCATGCGCCTGCTCGACGTGGCGACGGGCACGGGAATGGTCGCGGCGGAGCTGCTGTCGCGCTGTGGCGGCTGCAGCGTGGTCGGGCTCGACCAGAGCGCCGAGATGCTCGCAGGCGCCCGGGCGCGCTTCGCCGGCGACGACCGCGTGCAGCTTGTCGAAGGACAGGCCGAGCGACTGCCGTTCGCCGACGACAGCTTCGACGCGCTCACGTTCACCTACCTGCTGCGCTACGTCGACGATCCGCCGGCGACGCTGCGCGAGCTCGCGCGCGTGGTCAAGCCGGGCGGGCGCGTCGCCTCGCTTGAGTTCGGCGTGCCGCCGCTGGCGCCCGCGCGCGCGGCATGGCGCCTGTACACGGCGGTGGGACTGCCGGCGATCGGGCGCCTGGCCTCACGCGAGTGGGCACAGGTCGGACGCTTT
>DATHJQ010000302.1:0-5356 GCA_035286505.1 Solirubrobacteraceae bacterium
TGGCGCTCGGCCATCACCTGCTCGAGCTCGTCGCGCCCGACGATCGGATGCGGCGAGGACGTCGAGCAGAGCACGATGTCGGCGCGCAGCAGCTGGTCGGGCAGCCCGTCCAGGCCGACCACCTTGCCGCCGAAGCGCTGCGCCAGGCTGAGCGCGCGGTCGGCGTGACGGTTTGCCACGAACATCGTCCCGGCGCCCTGCTCGGCCAGCGCGCGCGCCGTCAGCTCGCTGGTTTCGCCGGCTCCCAGCACGACCACGTGGCGGTCCTCCAGGCCGCCGAGCACGCTGAGCGCGAGGTCGACGGCCACCGACGGGATGCTCACGCGGCTGGAGCCGATGTCGGTCTCCGTGCGCACGCGCTTTCCTGTCGTCAGCGCCGCGGCGAACAGGCGGTTGGACAGCGGCCCCGTGCAGCCGGCGCGCATGGCGGCCTCGTGCGCGCGCTTGACCTGTCCCTGGATCTCGGCCTCACCGACGATCATCGACTCCAGCCCCGCCGTCACGCGGTAGAGCTGGCGCGCGGCGTCGCAATTGCGTGGTGAGTAGATCGCCTCGGCCAGCTCGGTCGGACGGATCGCCGCGCGGCCCGCGAGCAGCCCGAGCACGTCTGACTCCGCGCGCACCGGGTCGCCGACGACGAGGTAGACCTCGGTGCGGTTGCACGTGGAGATGACCACCGCCTCGCGCACCTCCGGCGTGCCGGTCGCCTGCCGCGCGAAATCGGTCGCCTCCCGCTCCGTGAATGCGACGCGCTCGCGCAGCGCCACCGGCGCCGTCTTGTGCGAGATGCCGAGCGCGAGCAGCTCGCTCATACGAGCGTCGACTCCCGTGCCTGACCGCCCGCGGCGCCCTTCCCGGTCTCGGCGTCGGCGTCGGGGCCGGCGTCGGCCTGCTCGCGCGCCAGCAGCTCGCCGAGGTCGCGCTCGAGGTGGCTCAGGCGGATGGCCATGATCGCGACGTAGACGAGCACCATCGCGAACAGCACGATGTAGGCGGCGGCGACGTACTTACCGGCCTCGTGCAGCGGCAGCGCTGGCAGCTCGGCGAGCAGGGCGGCGCTCATCGCCCGCCCCGGCCGTCGTGCGCCTGTGCGGTCATGGCGGTCGCCTGCAGGCTGGGCGCTGCGCTTCGTCCGCGGCGCGCCGACGCGATGCCGGCCGTTCCCGCTCGGCGCTCGGCCAGGCGGCGCAGCGCGCGCAGCTGCGCGCGCGTGTGCTTGGCCGTGAGCTCGTATTTGCAAAGCGTCGTGAACAGCAGCGCCATGCCGAGCAGCGACACGAGGAACGTCAAGGACATCTGCCACGGCAGGTTGGACGTCGCGCCGAGCACGCGCGGGTGCACATACGCGGTGGAGGCGCGCACGGCGATGAAGTTCAACGGCACGAACGCGCCGGCGGTGACCGCGAAGACCGAGGCGTAACGCGCCTGGCGCTCGGGGTCCTCGATGGCGAAGCGCAGCGGCTGGTAGGTGGCGTAGAGCAGGAAGACGATCAGAAAGGACACGAGCGTCGGCTCGCTCCACTCCCACCAGTGCCCCCACGAGCCCTTTGCCCAGATCGAGCCCGTGATCAGCGTGGCGACGCCGAAGATCAGGCTCGTGTGGATGGCCACGTAGGAGCGCATGTCCCAGCGTGCGTCGCGCGTGCGCAGGTGCTGGATCGAAAAGACGCCGCCGACGACGAAACCGCACAGCGAGACGATCGCCAGCGGCACGTGCACGTAGAAGATCTTCTGCAGAAAGCCCTGGTCGGCTTCCAACGGCGCCCAGAAGAACACGAGCGCCAGGGCCAGCGCCATCACGGTGACGGTGGCGATGCTCAGCGCGCGCAGACCCTTTCCGTACATGGGTTTTCAGTCCTCCAGGAGGAAATCGAACAGGGCGTAGGCGATCAGCCCGAACACCAGATCATAGAGGCCGAGCGTCGCCAGCCAACGCGCAGCGGGCTCGCCCGGATGGCCCAGGACGAGCAGCGGCGAAGTCGCGCGCGCGCCGCCGATGACGATCGGCACGAGCAGCGGCAGCGCCAGCAGCGGCCCGAGCAGGTCTCGCGCGCGCGTGCGCACGGCCAGGGCGGCGACGAGCGTGCCGATCGCCGCGACGCCCAAATCGCCGAGCGCGAGCACGCCAATCAGCTCGGGCAGGGCGTGCCAGAGCGAGGGCCCGAGCAGCAACATGCCGAAGGCCGGCACGGCCACGACCTCCAGCACTACCAGATAGCACAGCAGCGCCACCGCCTTGGCGAACAGCATGGCGCTGCGCTCGACGGGCGCGAGCAGGAAGGCGTCGAAGCCGCCTTGGTCGGCATCGGCGACGAACAGGCGGTTGACGCCGAGCATTGCGGCGAACAGCAGCGTCACCCAGAGGATTCCCGCGGCGAGGTCGCCGTCGACGGTGTTGCGGTTCAGCGCGAAGTGAAAGACGACGAACGTGGTCACGGCGAACAGCGACATCGCCGGCACCGACTCCAGCGTGCGCAGCTCCACCAGCAGCTCCTTGCGCAGCAGCACGCGCACGACGCTTAGCGTGCGTCGGCGCGGTGTGGCCACCGCAGCCGCCTCGCCCGCGGCGCCGGTCGCCCCGGCGCCCGCCGTGCGCTCGGCGCCGTCCGCGGCACGCGTGTCGGGGGCGGTGGCGCTCACCGGTACAGCTCGCCGATCTCGCCGGCGCTCACGTCGGCCGCCGCGCGCAGCAGCGCCGGGCGCCCGTCGCGCAGCCCAAGCACGACGTCGGCCTCGGCCAGGCCGCCGCCAGGGTCGTGGCTGCAGATAACGCGCGTGCGCCCGGAGGCGGCGCCGATCAGCGGGTCGACCAGCTCGACGGCGGCGGGGTCGAGGTTGGAGCGCGGCTCGTCCAGCAGCAGCAGCTCGGGATCGTGCAGCACCGCGCGCGCGACGGCGGCGCGCTGCACCATGCCGCGCGACAGCGAGCGCAGCGGCTCGTCGGCGCGCTGCTCCAGGCGCACGCACGCAAGCAGCTCCTCGACGCGCTCGGCGTCGACGTCGTGCAGGCGCGCGTGAAAGCGCAGGTTCTCGCGCGCGCTCAGCTCGCGGTAGAGCAGCGGCTCGTGCCCGAGCAGCCCGATTCGCCCGCGCACCGCCCAGGACTGCTCGGGGACGCTGCAGCCGAGCACGCTCACGTCGCCGGCGTGCGGGCGCAGCAGCGTCGCCAGCACGCGCAGCAGCGTCGTCTTGCCCGCGCCGTTTGGCCCGAACACGACCAGCGTCTGGCCCTCGCGCAATGACAGCGAGACGCCGCTCAGCGCCTCGCGCTCACCGTAACGCCGAGAGAGCCCCTCGACCTGGACGGCTGCCACGGCTCAGGCTCTCGACACCTGCGGCGTTCGCCGGCTCTGCGCCTGCGCGATCAGCTCGCGCACCGCCCGCTCGCCCTCGCCGCCCGGCGCGACGTCGCCGCGCAGCAGCTCGATCGGGTCGGGATCGCCGTTGACGATGCCCTCGAAGAACTCCTTGCGATCCTGGTAGGTGGGCAGCGTGCCCTTGGCCCAACCGCGCACCTCGTTGAGCAGGACCGCCAGCCGCGCGTAGGGCTCGCCGTACTGCGCTTCGATCTGGCGCTTCATGCGCTTGGCCAGCGCCGGCGAGGCGCCGGCGGTGGAGATTGCGATGGCCAGCGGACCCGTGCGCACGATGGCCGGCAGGATGAAGTTGCACAGCGGCGGCACGTCGACGACGTTGACGAGCATCGCCCGACGCTCGGCGTCCTCGAACACGGCGATGTTCACGTCGGTGTCGTCGGTCGCCGCGATCACCATGAACGCGCGCTCCAGGTCGGCGGCCCCGGCGTACTCGCGCGCCAGCCACTCGATCGAGCCCTCCTGCGCGTACTCGCGCAGCTCAGGCGCCGCCTCGGGCGCGATCAGCGTCACTTGCCCGTCGCAGGCCAGCAGCCCCTCGACCTTCTCCAGGCCGATCGAGCCGCCGCCGACGACCACGCAGCGCCGGCCGGTGAGCTTCAGGCAGGCGATGTAGAAAGGCGTGTCGAGCATCCCCTGCACGCAGCTCTGATCGCAGATTCCCCTGCGCAGCTGGCACACGCACTCCTTCCCTGCATAGGCCTGGGCGGGCATGCCCCAAGGGTAGTGCAGCGTCTTGGTCGGCACGCGCCGGCGCGGGCGGGTTCGCGGCGTATCTCCTGGAACGACGCGCCGTAGCCATGGTATTTACGAGGCCCTCGCCCGTATATACCGTTGCTATCGCTGCACGCAAGAACATAGTCCGTAACGCATCTTTATCGTCTTTTTGTCGTCTCTGATCTCATAGGGGGCTGGCCGCATGCGGCCGGCCCGGCAGAGCCACATGTGGCTCTGCCTCGAGGCCGCACATGTGCGGCCTCGCCAGGCGGCGCATGCGCCGCCTGGAACAGCGATCGAGATCTTGCGCCGCGGCGCTGGGTTATCGCGGAAGCCCGCGCCCGAACGCCCGCGCGCCGATGCGCGTCAAAGCGACGGCGCCGTTGCGCCAGGCGTGCTCACGGTCGGGCTCGCGCCCGGAGCGCATCTTGGCCACGGCGCGCGCGGCGCGCGTGGTCAGCTCGTCGTAGGGCCCCCACCAGAGGCCGCGCGCGGACGAGGGGTCCCAGGTGATCAGCTTCTCCTGCGCGCACGCGCGCAGGCCGGCCGCGCCGAGCGTGCGCCCGAGCCCGCCGCCGGCCGCGGCGCCCCACGGGCCGCGCGAGACGGTCGGGCACGGCAGGTGGTCGTTGCACCAGACCATGCCCGCGTGCAGCTCGCGCGCGATGCGCTGGGCCTGGTAGCGGTCGGCCGTCCATACCGACGCGCCCAGCGCGTAGTCGGAGTTGTTCGCCAGCGCGACCGCCTCGCCCACAGAGTCGACCGCCATGACGGCCAGCACGGGCCCCTCCAGCGGCTCGCGCATCAGGCGCATCTCGTGCGTCACGTCCGTGATCACTGCCGGCGCATAAAACGAGCCCGCCTCGCAGCCCGCCGGGCTGACTGGGCCGCCGCAGTGCAGCGTCGCGCCGTGGGAGATCGCGTCGGCCACCAGCGCGCTGACATGCTCCTGGCGGCGCGGCGAGGCGAGCGGGCCGACGTCGGTGCGCGGGTCGGCGGGATCGCCCACGCGCAGCGCCGACGCCGCGGCGACGAGCCCGCCGACGAAGCGCTCGTGCAGCTCGCGCGCGACGTACACGCGCTCGACTGACCCGCGCGCCTGGCCGGCGCCGACGCAGCCGGCCCACAGCGCCCCGTCGATGGCCTGCGCCAAGCGGGCGTCGGCGAGCACGAGCATGGCGTCCTTGCCGCCGAGCTCCACCGTCACCTCCTTCTCGCGCGACACGCCCTCGCCGGCGACCACGCGCCCGACGGCCGGCGAGCCG
>DATHJQ010000303.1:0-2564 GCA_035286505.1 Solirubrobacteraceae bacterium
CACGGTCAACTACAAGGGCATGCTGATCTCCTACCAGCTCGCCTCCTTCTTCCCCGACCTGCGCGACGAGCGCGCCAAGACGGCCATGGCGCTGGTGCACTCGCGCTTCTCGACCAACACGTTCCCGAGCTGGGAGCTCGCCCACCCCTACCGCGTGATCTGCCACAACGGCGAGATCAACACCGTGATGGGCAACGTGAACTGGATGCGCGCGCGAGAGAGCGAGCTGCGCAGCGAGCTGTTCGGCGAGGACCTGGCGAAGGTCCTGCCGGTCGTCAGCGCCGGCAACTCCGACTCGGCGACGTTCGACAACGTGCTCGAGCTGCTGATGCTCGGCGGGCGCTCGCTGCCGCACGCGGCGATGATGATGATCCCCGAGGCGTACCGAAACCGCGACGACCTATCGGACGACCTGAAGGGGTTCTACGCGTTTCACTCGTGCCTGATGGAGCCGTGGGACGGGCCGGCCTCGGTCGCGTTCACCGACGGGCGCATCGTCGGCGCGACACTCGACCGCAACGGCCTGCGTCCCGGGCGCTGGGTCGAGACGACCGACGGGCACGTCGTGCTCGGCTCGGAGATCGGCCTGCTGGACATCCCGCCCGAGCAGATCCGCAGGCTCGGCCGTCTGCAGCCGGGCAAGCTGTTCCTCGTCGATCTGGAGGGCGGACGCATCGTCGAGGACGAGGAGGTCAAGCGTGGCGTCTCCACGCGCAAGCCCTACCGCGAGTGGTACGCGCGCAACGCCGTGCCCTTCTCCGAGCTGGCGCCGTCTGATCAGGTGACGATCTCCGACCAGCCGCTGCGCACCCGCCAGCGCGCGTTCGGCTACTCCCAGGAGGACCTGCGCGTGCTGCTCACGCCGATGGCTCGCGACGCCGCCGAGCCGGTCGGCTCGATGGGCAACGACCTGTCGCTGGCCGTGCTCTCCGAGCAGGCGCCGCCACTGTTCTCCTATTTCAAGCAGCTGTTCGCGCAGGTCACCAATCCGCCGATCGACCCGATCCGCGAGGAGATCGTGATGAGCCTCGCGACGAGCCTCGGCTCGGAGCTGAACCTGTTCGAGGAGACGCCCGAGCACGCGCACAAGCTCGTGCTCGGCCAGCCGATACTGCTCAACCGCGAGCTGGAGACGCTGCGCCACGTCGATCACGACGTGTTCGCCGCGCGCACGATCAACACCACGTGGTCGTTGGAGCACGGCGTCGACGGAATGAGCGAGGCGCTGCAGCGGATCTGCCGGGAATCCTCGGAGGCGATCGAGGAACGGGTCAACATCATCATCCTCTCCGACCGCGCGGTCGGGCCGAGCCGCGCCCCGATCCCCTCCCTGCTCGCAGTCGCCGCCGTCCATCATCACCTCGTGCGCGAGGGCACACGCCTGCGAGCGGGGATCATCCTGGAGTCGGGCGAGCCGCGCGAGGTGCACCACTTCGCGACGCTGATCGGCTACGGGGCGGTCGCGATCAACCCCTATCTGATGCTCGAGACGCTCGACGACATGGTGCTCAACCAGCGTGCCATCAAACGCGTCGGCCCCGACGGCGCCGAGATCGACGTGGGCGCGGTGGAGGCCGCCGAGAACGTCGTCAAAGCGCTTGGCAAAGCGCTGCTGAAGACGATCTCCAAGATGGGCATCTCGACGATTCACTCCTACTGCGGCGCGCAGATCTTCGAGGCCGTCGGCCTCGACTCAAACCTGATCGACAAGCACTTCACCGGCACGGCCTCGCGCATCGGCGGCGTCGGCGTCGACGTGCTCGCAGCCGAGGCGATCGAGCGCCACGCCCGCGCCTACCCCGTGCCTCAAAACGACCTGCTGCCGGTCGGCGGCGTGTATGCGTGGCGCCGCGACGGCGAGCACCACATGTGGAACCCCGAGACGATCGCGCTCATGCAGCACGCGGTGCGCGAGGCCAACGGCGACGTGCCCGCGGCGTTGCAGGGAGACGCAAGCGCGCTGGAGACCGTGCGCGACAGCGCCGCCTTCGAGAAGTACCGCGAGTACGCGCGCGCGATCAACGAGGACGCGGCGCGCAAGGCCACGCTGCGCGGGCTGCTGAAGTTCGGCCCCGGCGAGGGAGCTGGGGCGCCGCCGCCGATTCCGCTGGAGCAGGTCGAGCCGGCGAGCGAGATCGTCAAGCGTTTCTGCACGGGCGCGATGAGCCTCGGCTCGATCTCGCGCGAGGCGCACGAGACGCTGGCGATCGCGATGAACCGCCTCGGCGGGCGCTCGAACACGGGAGAGGGCGGCGAGGATCCCTCTCGCTTCACGCCCGACTCAAACGGCGACCACCGGCGCTCGGCGATCAAGCAGGTCGCTTCGGGGCGCTTCGGCGTGACGATCCACTACCTGGTCACCGCCGACGAGCTGCAGATCAAGATGGCCCAGGGCGCAAAGCCCGGCGAGGGCGGCCAGCTGCCCGGCCACAAGGTCGACTCCTACATCGGCTCGATCCGCCACACCACGCCGGGCGTCGGGCTGATCTCGCCGCCGCCGCATCATGATATTTATTCGATCGAGGATCTGGCCCAGCGCATTCACGATTTGAAGAACGTGAACC
>DATHJQ010000304.1:0-8063 GCA_035286505.1 Solirubrobacteraceae bacterium
CAGCGGGCGCACGATCGGCGGCGCTTTGCGCATGCGATCGTGTTCGAGCTCGCCCACCGAGAACCCGGCCAGCTGCAGGTTCTGCAGCGTGCGGCGGTTGCAGTGACAGCCGTGGCCGACGCGCACCTGGAGGCCGTGCAGACGGTCCTGCCAGCGGGCAAGGCCGGGGTCCTCGGAGCGCACGTGCTCCAGGAACAGCAGCTGGCCCGTCGGCTTGAGCACCCGGCGGATCTCCGAGAGCGCGCGCGCCGGATCGGCGACCGTGCAGAGCACGAGCGTCGAGACGACGAAGTCGAAGCTCGCGTCCTCGAAGGGAAGCTGCTCGGCGGGAGCGTCCACGACTGAAGCCGGCAGCGAATAGTCGGCGAGCTTGCGTTCCAGGCGCTGCGCCATCGGGCGCTCCGGCTCGGTCAGCACGAGCCTGGCGACCTGCGTCCCGTAGAAGGGCAGGTTGGCGCCGGTGCCGCCGCCGATCTCCAGCACGTCGCCGCTGGCCCGCGCGACAAGGGTCGCGCGGTGGCCTCGCAGCACGGCCTTCTCCGGCGCCGCCATGATGCGGTCATATCCAGCCGCGAACACCCGCCCCCACAGGCTCATGGCCATAGGCTAGAGCACGGCGCCCGGACCGTTCGCATGGCCGAGCAGATGACGAGCGCGGCGGCCGGCACGCGCGAGCGCTCGGCCGCGGTCAGTCCGCCGGCGAGCGTGCGCGGCGAACGGTCATCCAGGCCCACGAGCCTGTGCGATCAGCTCGCCGAGGGGACGATGCTGGCGCCCCGCGGCGTCGAAGTTCTCGGCTGAGAGCCAGGACTGAAAGCCGGCGCGGACCGCCGGCCACTCGTCGTCGGTCATCGCATACCAGGCCGTGTCGCGATTGCGCCCCTTGACGACCTGGTGCTTGCGAAAGACGCCCTCGAAGGCGAACCCGAAGCGCTCGGCCGAGCGCCGCGAGGCGGCGTTGAGCGCGTTGCACTTCCACTCCAGGCGGCGGTAGCCGAGGTCGTCGAAGGCATGGCGCGCGAGCAGGTGGATCGCCTCCGTCGCCGCGGTCGTGCGCTGCAGCGGCCGGCTCCCAAGCGACCCTCTCGCCGGGTGGACGCTCGCTCGCCACGGCCGGGATCAAAGCACACCTCGCCCACGCCCGGCCGCCGGCGCCTTCGCCGACCCGTCAGGGCTTCAGGGAACTTTCGTCGTCGCCTGGGGACCGATGTTGCCGGCCTCGTCGACCGCTTGCACCGACACGCGGCGCGCCGTCGAAGGCAGGGTGACTTCGGCGCTGAACGCGGCGCCCCCCGCAACCGGGCTGCCGAGCCCGAGGTCGAGGACTTTGCCGTTGACGCGCGTCAGATACGAAGCCGGCGTGCCGCACGGGCCATCGTCGCCGGGGCCGGTGAAAGCGAGCCGATATTTGCCGCCGCCGAGCGAGGACAAGACGACGTTCGTGGCCGCGTTCGGCGGCGTGCCGTCGTGGTCGTAGTTGCCGCTGTCCTGCTGGTCGTGGCGGAAGCTCGGCCACTGCGGCTGGCAGGCCGGCGCCTGCGTCTGCCATTCGAACAGGTACCCCTCGCGCGTCATGTCGGCCATGCGCCCGTCCTGCGCCAGCGCGGGCGGCGCGTACAGCCAGCCGCCGGTCTGCTTGGGGAAGCCCGAGACGTCGTGGCCGGTCGCGCCGTCGTAGGCGTGCAGCAGGCCGAGCCCGGTTCCACCGAGGACCTGACTTGTCGGCAGCGTCGGATCGACTTTGGCGATGTTGTTGGCCGACAGCAGCTGGTAATCGTCGGTGACCGTCGGGAACGCCGGCAACGTCACGCCGGTCCCCCCGTCGAAGGCGCCGATCAGATGGTTGTAGGGGAAGTTCTGCCCGACCAGCAGCAGGTTCGCTGCCTGGCTGAGCGACAGCTCGTACTTGACGACGTCAGGCGTGCCGGTGCCGAGCAGATCGCCGACCGAGGCCGACTCGAACAGGTTGATCGCGCCGGAGCGGTCGGTCGCGTTCGACGCCGCGCCGAACGCCTCCGGACCAACCTGCTGGATCGTGCGCACGACCGCGCCCGCCGGGCTCAGCTCCTCGAGCGAGCCTCCGGTCGCGGAGGCCACGATCACGGTCTGCCCACCGATCTTGGCAATCGCGGCATCCTGGCCCGGACCGATGAACGGCAGCGTGTCCTGGATGATCCCCGGCATCGCCACCGGCCAGCCGGGCAGCAGTTTGCCGCTGGCTCCGTCGATCGCATACAGGCGTCCGCTGGTGCCCGCCGCCGCCGAGGTGACGCCGGCGAAGCTGACGTCGCCGCTGTTGCTGACGGCGCCGTAGACCTCGTTGCTGGCCACGACCACGTCGTCGTGGCCGGAGCCGTGGAGGTCGCCGATCGCCGGCTCGTTGATCGACTCGGCGACCATCGCTTTGCCGGCGGCCGCTTCGACCGGATCGACCAGCGCCACCGGGTAGCCCTTGACCGGGGTGCCGGTGGTCTTCCATGCGTAGAGGTGTCCGTCGAGGCTGGGCTCGACGATGTCCGGCTTCTTCGTGAAGCCTTCGAGGTGCGCGATCGCCGGCGTCGCCAGGAAGCCGCACTTGGGATGGCTGTTGTCGTTCTCCAGCGCCGGTGCGCAGAATGCCGGGTTCGAGGAGACCGGGAAGTGCGCGACCGGTTTGCCGTTTGCGTGCCACGCATACACGTGCGTGCCGGCCGCCGTGATCACGTCGACGCTGCCGTTGCCCGCGAGGTCGGCGATCACCGGCCCGCGAGGCGGCTCGTGCGGCAGGCCCAGCGCCGCCAGCGCCGGCGCGCTGGAGTGCCCGGCCGCCGACTGCTGAAGTTCGGTCTGCACCGGCCAGCCCTTCAGCTCGCTGCCGTTGGGCTCGTAGGCATGAACCTTCCCGTCCTCGGTGGGGACGATCAGCTCTTGCACGTTGTCCCCGTTCAGATCGGCGTAACGCGTCGGCGCCTCTCCGCCCGATCCGAGTCGCTTCGGGTAGCCGGGCTTGAGCGTCGGATCGGTGAACGTCGTGAACACGCGGCGGTCGATGCCGGTCATCGCGACTCCCGGCCCACTGACCTCCAGCTGAACGGTGAACTGCTTTTCGAACGGGTTGGCGGTGCCGGCGGCGAAGGTCGGCCCGCCCGCGTCCGGAGGCACGACATAGCTGGCCAGCGCCGTGCGAACCGCGTTCAGATCGATCGAGCCGAAGTCGCTGACCGAACCGCTCGAGTCGCCTTCGTGCACCGTCGTCCAACTCGACGGCGTCTCGCCGGCGCCCCACATGAGCTTCCAGTGCAGCTGGTTTCCGGCCGTGAAGCGAGCGCGCGCGAGGCCTTCGATCTCGGCGCTCGAGCCGGTCAGCGGCGCGTACCAATCCGGCGAGTCGATCGCCGCCTCCGGCGGGATGTCGTGAGCGATCACGGCTCCGACGGCAGCGCCTAGGTCGACGCGGCCCCAGCCGAAGTGCGTGGTCCACTGCTCGTCGCTGGGCAGCGTCGGGTCGGCGCCCGGGTCGGGCACGCCGGCGCCGTCGGTGTTGCCGGTGAGCACACGCTCGGCGGTCTGCTCGAGCAGCTCGCGGGTCTCGTCGGGGCGCAGCGCGACGCCGTGGTCGAGGCCGGCGCTGACGACCAGGCCGGCCGCGCCCGAGGCCTTGCTCGTGTTGACCGAGCCCGTCGGCCCCTCCATCGCGATCGAGCTCTTGCCGCCGTACTGCGTCGTGTTGGCGCCGCGGAAGAACGTTCCGACCGGGACGTTCGAGCCGAGGCACGCCGGCTGGCCCGTGAGGCCGCACAGTTTCTCCCCCTGCAGCCATTGGCTCGATTCTTCGCCGAGCCCGACGCTGTCGGGCACGGTGCCCTGGATCAGCATCGCGTGTCCGTAGTTCGCCGGGTAGTTGTGGTCGCCAGTGTTCAGGTCGTCGCCGGAGAAGGTCTGCACGACGCCGTGGTCGTAGGCGTACTGCGAGGCCGCCTCGGCGAACGCCGAGTGGTAGAGGCTGCCGTTGGCGCCCTCGATCACCTTCGCGCCGTTGTCGGTCGCGTAGGTGATGCCCAGCGCGAAGTCGTTGGCGTCGGAGACGAACGTGTCCCACGTGCGGACCGGCATCACCTGGCAGTGCGGGCAGACGCCGATCGAGGC
Organism: Solirubrobacteraceae bacterium; assembly: GCA_035286505.1. Classification (GTDB taxonomy): domain Bacteria; phylum Actinomycetota; class Thermoleophilia; order Solirubrobacterales; family Solirubrobacteraceae; genus Palsa-744. The sequence continues at coordinate 4,126 of DATHJQ010000304.1, forward strand.
TTGACCGTCGTTGCCCTGCTCGACGGCGTCGACGGCGCGCCCGGTCCCGTGATGGTGCGCGGCGAAGTAGCTTGAGGTGTCGGTCGGGTCGTTGGTGTCGTCGAAGAAGTTCCAGCCGGCGATGTCGTTCGCGTAGCCGTTGCCGTCGTTGTCGTGATGCTGGCCGCAGCCTTCCAGCTCGCCGGCGGAGATCGTGCAATTGCCGAAGGCGTGAAGCAGGTCTTGCGCGGTGATCAGGCCGGACGGACCGGTGCGACCGGTGTAGGAAAGGCTCACGCGCGGATCGGCCGCGTAGTCGTCGACGTTCACGACGCCGTTGCCGTCGCAGTCGTAGGCGCCGCATGAGCTGCCGTCGGCGTGCTCCGGGTAGGGGAGCTCGCCCGTGTTCAGGTGGATCTGGTCGCGCAGGCCGCGCTCGCCCCAGTCGAAGCCGTCGTCGAGGATCGCGATCACGGCGTCGGTGCGACCGCGCTCGGCCTTCCACGCGCCGGCCGCGTTGAAGCCCGCGACCATCGGTTTGCCCGCGTGCGGACCGACTTTGTAGATCGCGTTGGGCGTCAGCTGGGAGGGGAAGCCGAACAGGTCGAAGCGCTCGGCGTAGAAGTTGGACGAGCGCTGGGCCGGCGGCTGCTGCGTGTCGGGCTCGGCCTGGTCGTAGTTCGGATCGTTCGGCGTGTCCTGGCGCTGCACGCTCGCCGGGGCGAACTGCTGAGCGGTTTCTTCAGAGCACGGGTTGTCAAAGCCGCCGCAGCTGGCGGCGCTCGCGTCGTTAGCCGACGGCGTCACAGAAACAGCCAGCAGCAGCACTGTCAACAACGCTGTCGCCATGGCGACGCGTACCCCCCGCAGAACCATCCACCCCTCCCGCTTCACGCTGCTCTCTTTCCCGGTGTGAGCATTTCGCAAACCGACGTTCACGTCAAGCGCTCTCAGACGGCGCCGGTGACGGTGTCACAGAGATCGGCGGCCGGTTGATGCGCCCGTCGCTGGCAGCCGCAGCGCCCGTGATCGCCACGGCGCGCGTGCGAGCTTGCGCGCGGCCCTGCGGCGACGGCGCGGTGAGACCCTGCACGAGGCGAACGGCGGTGATCAGATCGAGCAGCTGGGGCAGCAGATGCGGGTCCAGCCCCGTCTGCTCGCAGACGCGCTGCAGGCGGTAGAGAACGGTGTTGCGATGCACGAACAGGGCGCTGGCGGCGCGGCGCGCGTTGAGATCGCACGCGGCGTACTCGCTGATCGTCGCGACCAGCTGCCCGTGCTTGGCCAGGTCCTCGCCGATGAACGTGCGCACGCGCTCGGGGATCAGGCGCTCGGGGACGGCGCCGCTGGCCAGCATGACCGTCAAGCGGTCGACCAGCGGCATCTGGGCGAGCGTCAGCGTGTTGCCCGGTCCCGCGGCCGCGGCCGCCGCGCTCGCCTCGCGATAGGCCTCACGCACCTGCTCGGGGCCCTGCGCGGCCAGGCCGACGCCGAGCGCGGGATCGCACGCCAGCTTGCCGGCCGCCCTGCGCATATCACGCGCGATCAGCGCGCTTGCGCTCATCCGGTCGTCCCGCGCGATCGCCACCAGCGCGATCAGATCGTCGTCGCGCACGTGCACGGCGCTGGCCCGCACCTGGCGCGCGTCGGTCAGGCGCCGCGCGGCCGTTCGCAGCGCCGCCGCCGCATGGTCGGGAAAGCCGTGAAGCACCACCACCAGGTAGGTCTCCTGCGGGTCCACGGGAAAGCCGCCGGCCTGCAGGCGCACCCCCTCGGATGTGACACGACCGTCGATCATCCCCTCGACCAGGCGGCTCTGCCCGCGATCGAGGTCGGCGGCCAGCCGCCGCTCGGCGCGTATGTAGCTCTTGGCGACCTCCGACCACGCCGCCTCGATGTAGCGCATCATCGGCAGGGCCAACGAGGCCACCACGCCGTCGCCCGCGCCGACCCGCTCGCTCGCCCCTTCGATTATCTCCCACAGGACTCGATGTCCCACGCGATAGGCGTCGAGGATCTGCTCGGCCGGGATCCCCTGGTCTATGCGACGGCCGACCGTCGCGCCGATGAACGGCAGGTTCTCCGGTCCGGGCGCCAGTCCGCTGCGCGCGCACTGGACGAATGCGCCGATATGAGCTGAGACCTGCTGGTCAATTTCCTGGCCCAGCGCGGAGTCCGGGCTGGTCGCGTAGGCGGGCAGCTCGCGCAGGATCGAATCGGTGGCCGCTCGCACCAGCTCGCGCTGCTGGTCGACGAGCATTGACAGCACGCGCTCCTGGGCGTCATTCGGGGGGGCGCCGCGCGCAATGCTCGCATCGACCATCAACCCACCCCGCCAACCATCCATGGAGACTACCCGTAACGGGACCGTTCGATCTTGTGCAGGTGGCACAAAGCAGTGAAGGAAACTCAGTGCGCGTCAGACAGGTTGGCGTCGAGCGACGCGGGTATTCACTCAGGCGTCCGGGGTGCAGAGCGAGCGAGGGGAATGCGGTGCCACACAGCGACGGCGGGAGCGCGGGATGCGGCGGGTCAGGCGACGGCGCAATGAGGAGGATCGACCCTGGTCATGGGGACGGGGTCGGTCTTCGCGGTCGCCTGGCCACAGTCGCGATCGCGTGTCTGATGGCCGGCCTGCTGCTGGCGTCCTCCGCCGCCGCGGAAGTGCCCGCCGAACCATATGGCGCAAATGACGCAGACGGCTTTCGCAACGTCCTGCCCGCCGGGGAGAACGGGCTGGACAACGCGCAGCAGCTTGCAGAATTCCAGCTCACCGGAACCTATCCGCCGCACTACGACGATCAGCTTCCGCTGTACGCGAACCTGCTGCACGGCTCGCCGACGCTCACCCACGAACAGATCGGCGACTACTTCAAGGACGCCACATTCGGTGTGAAGGCCGACGACCTCGCGTCCACGCTGAGCCCGCGCTCGGACGTGACGATCCAGCGCGACAAAGGCTTCGGCGTGCCGCACGTCTACGGCAGCACGCGAGCGGGCGTGATGTTCGGCGCAGGCTACGCCGGTGCGCAGGACCGCCTGTTCTTGATGGACGTGCTCCGGCACAGCGCGAAAGCCGAACTGTCCTCGTTCGTCGGCGGCTCGGCCGGCAACCGCGCGATGGACCAGGTGCAGTGGACGATCGCTCCCTACACCGCAGCCGACCTGCAATCGCAGCTGGAAAACGCGCCGGTCCTGTACGGAGCCAAAGGGACGCAGGTCGTCGAAGACGTCCGTGAATTCTGCGCCGGCATAAACGCCTACATCGCCGAAGCGCGGCTGGACCCGAACAAGCTGCCGGCCGAGTACGCCGCTCTGGGCAAGACTCCGGGCGAATGGAAGCCGACGGACGTGATCGCCGAGGCGTCGCTGATCGGCGGCATCTTCGGCAAGGGCGGAGGCTCGGAGGTCCGCTCGGCCTTGACGCTCGAGGCTTTCGAAGCGAAGTTCGGCAAAACGGCCGGCCGCAAAGCGTGGAAGGGCTTTCGCGAGCACAACGACCCCGAGGCGCCGACGACGGTGTCCAAGGCGTTTGCATACGAGACCGGCTCGCCCTTCTCGAAAACCGGGCTGGCGATGCCCGACCCCGGCTCGGTCAGCTTCGTCCATGACGGCTCGGGCGCCCCGTCGGCTCCGTCCGGCGCGGCCGTCACCGATACGCCGGACCCCGTGGCGATACCCAACGACGGCTCGATCGGAGCGGGCTTCCTGCACGAGGCGCTCGCCGGACCGGCGCTGATGTCCAACTGGGAGCTGGTCAACGCCAAGCACTCGACCAACGGTCATGCGATCGCCGTGATGGGCCCGCAGGTCGGCTACTACAACCCGCAGGTCCTGATGGAGGAGGATCTGCACGGGCCGGGCATCGACGCGCGCGGCGCCTCGTTCCCGGGGGTGAACCTGTATGTCGAGCTCGGCCATGGGCGCGACTACGCATGGAGCGCCACGACGGCCACCGC
>DATHJQ010000305.1:0-2066 GCA_035286505.1 Solirubrobacteraceae bacterium
CGACCGCCGAGATCTCCACGGCCGGCACCACGCGCACGCCCAATCGCTCGCCCGTCTCGATCGCCTCGGCGACGCCGCTGATCGTGTCGTGGTCGCTCAGCGCCAGCAGCTCGACGCCCGCGGCGGCCGCGAGCTGCACCACCTCCGCGGCGCCCAGCGCGCCGTCGGAGTGAGTCGAGTGCGATTGCAGGTCAAAGCGCGGCGCCACGCGCTGAGCCTATGCGATCGGCCTAGACGTCGGCCGGGCGATCGCTCAGCCGACGATCGGCCGCGGGCCACTCTGCGCTGGCCTCGTCGGGCACCGCCAGCTGGATGTTCACGCGGCGCTCCACGCCGTCGCGCAGGCGGCGCACAGCGGCGTGGTAGCGGCGCGCCTTCTCCGCCAGCGAGTGCTCGCCGCCGCCGAGCGCGTCCAGCTCGACGCGCGCGGCCTCCGTCTCGCGCGCGCGGGCGCACGCCTCGATCCACAGCACCTCCAGGTAGGCCAGCGCGGCGCCGAGCTGATGCTCGGCGACCGTGTCTCGCTCCTCGATCTCGCGCAGCACGGGCGCAAGCTCGTTGCCCAGCCAGCGCGCCTCCGCGTGCGCGCGCAGCAGCAGACAGACGTCGAACGTCGACGGTCTATTGCAATTGCCAGAGCCACTGGGATTGTCTGCCATTTGAAATATCCACGCTCCAAGCTCGATCGAAGCGATGCGGTGCGCTACCGGGCAATTCGGCGGCGTCGCACGGCTGCTTTAGAAGATGCCGCCGCGTTCCACGCTTTTTGGGAGTTTTTCCGCCCGCAAGCGACCGTCATCGCGAGCTTTGACCAGCGAGGCTCAGGCCCGGCGAGGGTTTCGCCGATATACGAACACCGGGATCAAAACCAGCGGGGAGACGGAGGTTGCAGAGATGCACGTAGCTGGCGACGCGGCCAGCCGAGCGCCGGGACAGCACGCGCGGGCGACCGTCGTGCGCCTGCGCCTGCGCACGATCGTCACGCTGGGCGTGCTCGCCGTCGCCACGGCCGCGCTGGGCCGGGCCTTCGGCCTGCACGACGTGCGCTTCCTCGCCTCCGAGGTCGCCCTGCTGGCGGTCATCTTCGCGATCTCCCGCTACGTGCTGCCGCTCGTCGAGCGCCGCGACCGCGGCGCCAGCGCCGAGGAGCACGTGGGCCGCCTGCTCGAACAGCTGCCCGCGAGCAGCTGGCGGGTGATCCACGACGCGAGCTTCGGTCACGGCAACATCGACCACATCCTCGTCGGGCCGGCCGGCCTGTTCACGATCGAGACCAAGAGCCACCCCGGCCCCGTGCGCGTCGGGCGCGTGCACGGAGCCACCATCCGCCAGGCACACGCCCAGCGCGACGCCGTGCAGCGCGTCGTCGACATGCCCGTCGAGCCGCTGCTCGTGTACAGCCGCGCGTGGGTCGACAGACCGCTGGCACGGCGCAAGGGCGTGCGCGTGCTGCCCGCGCGCGTGCTGCTCTCGCATCTGCGCAAGCGCCATCACACGCTCTCGCGCGAGGAGGTCGACGACGCACACGTGCGCCTGACCCAGGCGCTGCTCCACCAGCAGGCCTGCGAACGCGTCACTCGCAGGCGCTGGAGCGTCACGCGCTAGCTTTAGGGGATGGCCACGGTCTCCCCGACGACGAACACGGCGACGCAGGCGGAGACCGACGCGGGCGCGCGCGGATCGTCGGGCGGCCAGGCGGTCGAGCTCGACGCCGCCGCGGCGGACGCGCCGGCCCACGCGACGCCGCCGCCGGGCCCGCGCGCGCCGGCGCTGGTGCAGACGCTCGCCTGGGCCGTCGCGCCGACGTGGGTCATGGACGAGTGCGCCAAGCGCCTGGGCGAGACCTTCACGCTGACTTTCTGGCCCAGCGGCATGAAGCTCGTGGTGGTCAGCGGGCCGGAGGCCGTCAAGACCGTGTTCACAGCGCCGCCCGACGTCGCGCCGTCGGCAGCCGGCAACTCGCCCGTGCGCCCCGTCATGGGGCCGAGCTCGGTCATCGTGTTGACCGGTGCAGAGCACATGCGCCAACGCAAGCTGCTGCTGCCGCCGTTTCACGGCGAGCGCAT
>DATHJQ010000306.1:0-2820 GCA_035286505.1 Solirubrobacteraceae bacterium
GGCGGCGTCGGGCCGAGCGCGTGGAACGTCGCCCAGACGATCATCACGTCGAACGCGAGGTAGGCGATCAGCCCGGCGATCAGCACGAGGTTGCCCTCGCGCAGCAGCGCCACCGCCCCCTGCACGCCCTCGCCGAGCGCCGTCAGAGCCTTCATCAGCAGCTGCTTGCGCCGCGACAGCTCGTGCTCGCCGCGGCGCTCCAGGGAGCGTCCCCAGCGCCGCGCGATGCGCCCGGCGAGCAGCGCCAGCCCGACCGCCGCCGCGGCGATCGCGGCGGGCAGCGCTGTCAGCAGCAGGTTGCCCTCGCCGGCGACCAGCCCGGTCGACAGCAGCAGGCCGAGCACGATCACGCCGAGCACGTTGGGCACGCTCGTCAGCAAAAAGAAGGCGACCGTGCGCCGCGCGATGTCATCCCCGCGCATGCCGCCGCGTTTGAGCGCCCAGGCCCCCAGCGCCAGACCGCCGGCGCCGCCCGTCGGGAACAGCGCGTTGGCGCCCAGCTCGGACATGCCGATCTGGCAGCTGACGCGCCAGGACATGCGCCGGCAGAAGACCATGCGAAACACGGCCACGTAGCCCAGCCCGGAGAGCACCTTCAGCGCGACGCCCACGAGCAGCCATCCAGCGCTGGCGTGCGCCAGGCGCGTGCGCAGTTCGCCGAGCCCGGGCAGCAGCACGACGACGGCGACGACCACGAGCACCAGCGCGAGCACGACCAGTACGCGCGAGCGAACCGTGCGCCCGCTGAGCTCGGCCGGGCCGCCGAGATCCTCGCGCGCCACGCTCCGTGGGTCGTGCAGCTCAGACGCCATCCGATCATTGTGATCGGTCGGCGCACCATTGCCACGACGTGCGTGGCCGGCGCCCGACGCGCCGGGCCGCGCGGAGGCAGGAAGAGCGACGATCGACCCGAACAGCAGGGGTTGATGGCCGAGACGCCGGACGGGATCACGCTGAAGCGAAACCGCGACCTGCTGGGGCGGGCGCGGGCTCCGTGGCTGCGCCGCGTGCTGCTCTGCTGCGTGGCCGCCCTGCCGGTGCTGGCGTTGTTCAACGTGTTCGGCCAGAATCCCTCGACGACGTCCGCCGCCGGCCAGGCCGCCAGCCTGAGCGTGACCGCGCCGACGCGACTGCGCGGCGGCCTGATGTTCGAGGCGCGCTTGAAGGTCGTTCCGCATCGGGAAATCAAGCAGCTGCAGCTCGCCTTCGACGAAGGCTGGTGGGAATCGATGAGCGTCAACTCGATCCAGCCCGAACCAGACAGCGAGACCTCGCACGACGGGCAGCTGGTGCTTTCCTACGGCTCGCTGCCGGCCGGCAAAACTCTGGTGGCATGGGTCAACTTCCAGGTCAACCCCACGAACGTCGGCAAGCGCCGCGAGGACGTTGCGCTGCTGGACGGCTCGCAGCTGCTGGCGCGCGTGCACCGATCGCTGACGATCTTCCCGTGAGCAGGAGCGATCGCTGAGCCATGGACCTCGTGATCCGCGCCGCCGTCGTCTTCTTCTTCGTGTTCCTCGTGACGCGAGTCGTCGGTCGCCGCGAGCTCAGCCAGCTCGAGCCGTTCGACCTGATCCTGCTGGTCGTCGTCGGCGACCTGGTGCAGCAGGGGGTCACGCAGAACGACGAGTCGGTCACGGGGGCCCTGATCGTGATCTCGACGATCGCAATGCTCACGGTCGCCGTCAGCTGGCTCTCCTACCGTTCGCGCCGGGTCCGGCTGATCGCCGAGGGCGAGCCGATCGTGCTCGTGCAGGACGGACGGCCGATCGAGCGCAACATGCGCCGCGAGCGCATCACGCTGCAGGACATCGAGGAGGAGGCGCGCCAGGCGCAGATCACCTCCGTCGCCGACCTGCGCTGGGCGATCCTCGAGGACAACGGTCGCATCAGCTGCATCTCACGCTGAGGCGCTATCAGTAGGAGCATGCCGCGCCTAAGACGATCGAGCTGCGCCGCACCGGGCATCGTGCGGCGCCGGCGCGGACGCGGCTTCGAGTACCGCGATCCCGGCGGTGACCGGATAGACGACCCGGAGGTGCTGGAGCGGATCGCCGAGCTGGCGATCCCGCCGGCGTGGCGCGAGGTGTGGATCTGCATGGACCCACTCGGGCACCTGCAGGCCACGGGCATGGACGCGGCGGGGCGCAAGCAGTATCTCTACCACGAGCGCTGGCGGGCGCATCGCGATCGCCGGAAGTTCGACTCGATGATCTCCTTCGGCCAATCGCTGCCGCGGCTGCGCCGTCGCGTCGCACGCGACCTGCGCCTCGAACGTAAGGCGAAATCCCGACCGTCGCCGGAGGTGAGCCTGTCGCGCGAGCGCGTGCTGGCGTGCTCGGTGCGACTGCTGGACCTGGGCTTCTTTCGCATCGGCTCCGAGGACTACGCCGAGCGCAACGAATCGTTCGGCCTGACGACGATGCTGCGCGAGCACGTGACGCTCGAGGAGGATCGGCTCGTGTTCGACTTCCCGGCGAAGTCAGGCCAGCGTCGCGTGCAGGCGATCGCCGACGCGGACGCGCTGGAGGTGGTCGCCGAGCTCAAGCGCCGCCGCGGCGGCACGCAGCTGCTGGCCTATCGCCAGGACGGACGTTGGGCAGAGCTGCACGCCGACGAGGTCAACGACTACCTCAAGCGCCGCAGCGGCGGTGAGTTCACGGCCAAGGACTTTCGCACCTGGAACGCGACGGTCCTGGCCGCCGTGGCCCTGGCGGCCCACGATGGACAGCCCCGCTCGGCGCCCGCGAGACGGCGCGTCGCGACCGCCGCCGTGAAGCAGGTCTCAGGCTATCTCGGCAACACGCCGGCGGTCTGCCG
>DATHJQ010000307.1:0-7831 GCA_035286505.1 Solirubrobacteraceae bacterium
CTCGCGCGCGAAGACCTCCCACTGCTCGCGCGTGCGCTGCATGAAGAGCTCCTTCACCTGCTCGTGCACCGCCGAGCCGGGGCGCTCGAACTGCGCGGCGACCAGATCCTCGCGACCCACTCCGCGGCAGAAGCCCTGCCAGAACTTCGGCTCCAGGGCGCCGAGCGTGACCCACCCGTCGGCGCACTCATACGGCCGGTAGCAGACCAGCGAGCCGGCCAGCGGCAGGTCGCCGCGGTGCGGCACGGCGCCGTCGGCGAAGTACGTCGCGGCGACCATCGCCAGCCAGGACAGCGCGCCGTCGGCCATCGAGACGTCGACGAGCTGGCCCTCGCCCGACCCCGGCGAGTCAGACCCCGGGCCGCCGCCGTCGCGCTCGCGCAGCGCGGCCATGATGCCGAACGCCGCCATCAGCGCGCCGCCGCCGAGGTCGGCGATCTGGCCCGCGGCCTGCATGGGCGCGCCGCCGCGCTCGCCGGTCAGGCCGAGCAGGCCGATCAGGCCGAGGTAGTTCATGTCGTGCCCCGAGGCGTCGCGTTTGGGACCGTCCTGGCCGTAGCCGGAGATCGCGCAGTAGACGATCCCCGGGTTCTCTTCGCGCATGCGCTGGTAGCCGACGCCGAGCCGGTCGAGCACGCCCGGGCGAAAGGACTCGAGCACGACGTCGTATTCGCGCACCAGGCGCAGCAGCGCCTCGCGTCCACGCTCGTTCTTGAGGTTCAGGCGGACCGAACGCTTGTTGCGGTTGAGCGAGAGAAAGAGAGCCGAGCGCGCGCTCTCGTGCGCGCCCTCGTAATACGGCGGCGACCAGCGGATGTAGTCGCCCATGCCCGTGTCCTCGACCTTCAGCACGTCCGCGCCGAAGTCGGCGAGCAGCAGCGAGCAGAAGCCGCCGGGCAACAGGCGCGAGAGGTCGAGCACGCGGATGCCCGCGAGCGGAAGGCTCACGCGGCGCTCGCGACACGCTGGGGGATGTTCAGCATCGTGCGGGCCTCCTGCACGGTCGCCGCCCGACGGCCGACGTCTTCGGTGAGCTGGCGCGCCTTGGCGATCAGCTCGCCGTTGGAGCTGGCCATCTCGCCGTCGGGGAGGTACAGGTTGTCCTCCAGGCCGACGCGGATCGAGCCGCCGAGCGTCAGCGCGGCGGTGACGAGCATCCACTGGTCGCGCGAAATGCCGATCACGCCCCAATGTGAAGCCGGCTCACCGGGCGGATTGGCGGGGATGTTCTCGACCATCGCCGCCAGGTTGCGCGCTGTCGGCGGTATGCCGCCGGTCACGCCCATCACGCAGTCCACGTGCAGCGGCGTCTTCAGCACGCCCATGTCGATCAGCGGCGCCAGGCTGCCGACGTGACCGACGTCAAAGCACTCGTGCTCCGGTTTGATATGAAGCTCGTTCATCGCCTCGAGCAGCTCGACGATCTCCTCGAACGGGTTGGAGAAGACCATCTTGAACACGAAGTCCTTGCGCGAGCGCGAGTACTTGGCGTAGTTCATCGAGCCCATGTTCAGCGCCGCGACCTCAGGGCGGCACGCGCGCAGGTATTCGATGCGCTTCTCCACGGGCACGCCGATCGTGCCGGTGGAGAAGTTGACGATCACCGCGTCGCCGACCTCCGCGCGGATCGCATCGGTGATCGCGGCGAAGTCCTCGATCTCATAGCTCGGCGTGCCGTCGGGTTTGCGCGCGTGGATGTGGATCATCACGCCGCCCTCGTCGACGATGCGCCGCGCCTCGGCGGCGTACTCCGCCGGCGTGTAGGGAATCGCCGGGCACTGCTCGCGATTGGCGATCGCCCCGGAGATCGAACAGGTGATGACGACCGGGTCCTCGAGGCTCATCGCTGGTCTCCCTTCATCGTGTTCTCACGGTCACACCGGGACGACGCCCTGGCGCTTGAACGGCCGCTCGATCTTCTTGCCCTCGGCCATCTCCAGGCCGCGGCAGATCGTCGCGCGCGTCTCGCGCGGGTCGATGACGTCGTCGATCATGTCGTTGCCGGCCGCGATGTAGACGTCGATGATCTTGCGGTAGGCGTCGATCAGCTCCGCCTTCTTGGCCTCCGGGTCATCGGCTTCCTCGACCCGTTTGCGCATCACGATCTCCACCGCGCCCTCGGCGCCCATCACGCTGATCTCGGCGCTCGGCCAGGCGACGATCAGGTCGGGCTCGTAAGCGCGTCCGTTCATCACGTAGTAGCCGGCGCCGTAGGCCTTGCGCGTGATCACGGTGATCTTCGGCACGGTCGCGTTGGCGACGGCATAGAGCATCTTGGCGCCGTGGCGGATGATCCCGTCGGCCTCGACCTTGGAGCCGACCATGAAGCCGGGTACGTCCATCAGGAAGACCAGCGGAATGCCGAAGGCGTTGCACAGGTTGACGAAGCGCGCGGCCTTGTCGGCGGAGTCGTTGTCGAGGATGCCGCCGAGCTGCTTGGGCTGGTTGGCGACGATGCCCGCCGGCCGCCCGCCGAAGCGCGCGAAGCAGGTGATGATCGTCCTCGCCCACTGCGGCTTCATGTCGAAGTAGAAGCCGTCGTCGGCGATCCGGCGGATCACCTCGTACATGTCATAGGGCTTGCGGTTGGACTCGGGCAGCACGTCGAGCAGCTCCTCGTCGCCGCGCTCGATCGGGTCGGCGCTGGCGCGCAGCGGCGGCGGCGATTCGCAGTTCTGCGGCATGAACGACAGGTACTGCTTGATGCGCATGATGCACTCCTCGTCGTCGGCCACCTCCAGGTCGCCGACGCCAGACTTGCGACAGTGCACGCGCGAGCCGCCGAGCTCCTCTTGCGTGACGTCCTCGCCGACGGCCGCGCGCACCAGGTGCGGCCCGGCCAGCGCCATCGAGCCGCGTCCCCTGACCATCGGCACGAAGTCGGCCAGGCCGGGGATGTAGGCGGTGCCCGCCGCGCACGGGCCCATCAGCGCGGCGACCTGCGGGATCACGCCGCTCATCACGACCTCCTCGCGGAACAGGTGTCCGGAGCCGGCGAACAGCGAGCCGACGGCCTCCTGGATGCGCGCGCCGGCCGAGTCGAGCAGCCAGACGAAGGGGATGCGCTTGGTCAACGCCAGCTCGCGCAGGCGCCCGACCTTCAGCTCGCCGGTCATGCCCATCGAGCCGGCCATCACGGTGAAGTCATACGCGCAGACCGCCACCAGACGCCCGTCGACCTTGCCGTAGCCGGTTATGACGCCGTCGGCCGGAGCCTCCTTGCCGTCCATCGCACGCTGGGCGGAGTGCGGGCGACCGTGGATGCCCAGCTCGGTGAACGTGCCATCGTCGATCAGCAGCGCAAGGCGCTCGCGCGCGGTCAGCTTCTCCGCGGCGTGCTGGCGCGCGATCTTCTCCTCGCCGCCGCCCAGCTCGATCTGCGCGCGGCGCGCGTGCAGGTCCTCGACGAGTGGCCGCAACAGCGAGGTGTTCTCGGTCGTGCTCATCAGCGTCCTTTCCATTGCGGCTCGCGCTTCTCGAAGAACGCGCTGACGCCCTCGACGATGTCCTCGGTGGACATCGCCAGCGTCAGCTGCGCGCGCAGGTAGTCCAGCGCGTCGTCCAGCGGCATGTCCAGCTGGCGGCGCATCGCTTCCTTTCCCAGGCGCATGATCACCGGCGACTTGCCGGCGAGCTTGTCCGCCCACTCGCCGACGGCCGCATCGAGCTGATCCGCCGGCACGACCTTGTTGACGATGCCCGCCGCGAGCGCGTCCTGCGCGCTCCAGCGTTCGCCGAGCAGCAGCAGCTCGGTGGCCTTCTTGCGCGGCACGTTGCGGTAGATCAGCGCCATGATCATGAACGGGAACGTGCCGACGTTGATCTCCGGCGTGCCGAAGCTCGCGCGCTCGGAGGCGACGATCAGATCGCAGGCCAGGGCGATGCCCAGCGCCCCGGCCAACACATGGCCGTCGGCGGCGCACAACGTCGGCTTGCCGAGCGCGCCGATCAGCTTGAACAGCCCGACGAAGCGGTCGGAGCCGAAGTGGCGCTGCACGAGCGGCGCGTCGGCGGCGAAGCCGCTCAGGTTGGCGCCCGAGGAGAACGTCTTCTCGTGCGAGGAGGCGAGCACCACGCAGCGCGCGCCCTCCTCGTCCCGCGCGCGCTCGAAGGCCGCGATCAACCCGCCGAGCATGTCCGGCGACAGCGCGTTGCGCGTGTCCGGATCGTTGAGCGTGATCGTCGCCACGCCCGCCTCACCCAGCTCGTAGAGGACTACATCGGCGGCCACGCGAGCATCCTAACCGTAATGCGCCCACGTCGAAAGTAGCTAGCTCTACTGTTTACTTTTGCGTGCGGCTGCGTTAGCGTCTGGCGCACGCCGCCGGCCCCCCGCAGATCGCCGGCCAACGCACCCAGAACAAGGAGACCGCCGACATGGCCGCGACCGCCGAGAGCGTGCTGAAGCCCGACCACCAGAGCGCGCGCAAGCACTTCATCTTCACCGACGAGCACGAACAGCTGCGCGAGTCGATCACCAACTTCGCGACCAAGGAGCTCGCCCCGCACGCGGAGGAGTGGGAGGAGACGACGTTCCCCGACTCGGTCTTCAGGCGCATGGGCGAGCTCGGCTTCCTCGGGCTGGACAAGCCGGAGCAGTACGGCGGACAGGGCGGCGACTACTTCTCTGCGCTCGTCCTGGGCGAGGCGATCGCGCACGCCAACTGCGGCGGCCTGGCGATGGGCGTGGCCGTGCAGACCGACATGGCGATGCCGCCGATCCTCGCGCTGGGCACCGAGGATCAGAAGCGCGAGTGGGCAGAACCGGCGATCAAGGGCGAGAAGATCCTGTGTCTGGGCATCACCGAGCCCGACGCCGGTTCGGACGTCAAAGGGATCAAGACGCGCGCCGTGCGCGACGGCGAGGACTTCGTGATCAACGGCTCCAAGACGTACATCACCAACGGCCACCGCGCCGACGTGATCGTGCTCGTCACGAAGACCGATCCGGACGCGGGCTATGACGGCTTCAGCCTGTTCTTGGTGCCGATGGACTCACCCGGCGTGATCCGCGAGAAGAAGCTGCAGAAGCTGGGCATGCACGCCTCCGACACGGCGCTGCTGGCCTTCCAGGACGTGCGCGTGCCCGCCTCGGCGATGCTCGGCCAGGAAGGCAAGGGCTTCTACCACATCATGTGGGAGCTGCAGGGAGAGCGCATGATCGGCGCCGCCGGCAGCGTCGCCGGCGCGCAGCGCACTTTCGATCGGACGCTCGAGTACGCCAAAGAGCGCGAAGCGTTCGGCAAAGCGATCGGCCACTTCCAGGTGATCCGCCACAAGTTCGCCGAGATGGCCACGAAAATCGAGTCGGCGCGCCAGCTCGTGTACGTGACGGCGTGGCGCTTCGCCAACGGCGAGTACCCGGTGCGCGAGATCTCCATGGCCAAGCTGCACGCCTCGCGCATCGCAGTGGAAGTCGCCGACGAGTGCATCCAGATCCACGGCGGCGCCGGCTACATGAAGGAGTACAACGTCGAGCGCGCCTGGCGCGACGCGCGTCTGAACCGCATCGGCGCGGGCACCGACGAGATCATGCTCGAGGTCATCGGGCGCTCCTACGGGCTGTAGGGCGATCGCCGATCACCGTCTCGGGCGCAAGAGATCACATGCTCGATCGTGAGCGGCGCCATGCCGCATGCGGCATGGCTGACCGGGCCGCATGCGGCCCGGTCCGGGGGCCGCGCATGCGCGGCCCCTCGGAGCCGTACATGTACGGCTCCGCCACGCGGCGCATGCGCCGCGTGGAACTACTCGATGAAGGACACGTCGACGCCGATCGCCTCATATGCCTCGCGCGCGCGACGGTCGGCGCTGAGCAACGTCGCGCCGTGCTCGCGCGCGGTGGCGGCGATCAGCGCGTCGTAGAGCGCGCCGCCGCTCAGCCCCTCGGCGACAGCGCGGCGCAGACAGGATTGCTGGCTCGCCGCGTCGAGCGCCAGCCATGGCGAGGTCGAGATGCGCTCGAGCGCATCCATGACGACCGTCGGCATCATCCGGTACGGCTCGGGCATCCGGCTGAGCACGGACGCGGCCTCGAACGCAACATGTCCCACCAGCCTGCGCTCCCCGTCGGCGATCGCAGCGCGCGAAGCCCGATGAGCGGGATGCCATTGCCCGAGCGCGGCGATTACCACGCTCGAGTCCGGCGCAATCACTTCCTGACGCTTTCGAGCACGGCGCGGACCGTGTGCTGGTCGAGCGGCGGCAGCGGCTCCTCGGTGACGATCACCGCCAAGCCGTCTCGTTCCTCGACCCACGCGTGGGTATACGGCACGCTCAATTCCAAGCGTCCGTCGTGCTCGGTCAGCTCGAGCTCCGTCGGCCCGTCGATTCCCAGCTGCTCACGCATCGGCTTCGGAATCACGATCCGTCCCACGCCGTCGATGGCAACTCGCATACCATCAGATTACCAATTTCGCGGATGAGCCCATCCACTCCCCCCTTCTCCGACGAGCACGAGCAACTGCGACAGTCGATCCGCGGCTTCATCGACCGCGAGCTGGCGCCGCATGCCGCGCAGTGGGAGCAGGATCGGTGGTTCCCCGACGAGGTCTTTCCCAAGCTCGCCAAGCAGGGCCTGCTCGGGTTGAAGTACCCGACCGAGTACGGCGGGCAGGGCGGCGACTACCTGCACGAGTCGGTGCTCTGCGAGGAGCTCGCGCGCGTCGGCTCCGGCGGCACGGCCGCGGGCATCGGCGCGCACACGAACATCGCCACGCCGCCGATCTGGAAGTTCGGCACCGACGAGCAGAAGCAGCGCTACCTCGTGCCGGCGATCGCCGGCGAGCTGATCGGCGCGCTGGGCATCACCGAGCCCGGCGCCGGCTCGGACGTGGCCGCGCTGAGCACGCGCGCCGAGCGCGTCGACGGCGGCTGGGTGGTCAACGGCGAGAAGACCTACATCACCAACGGCGTGCGCGCGCACTTCATAGTCACCGCCGTCAAGACGACCGCCGAGGGCGGCCACCACGGCATCTCCTTCCTGATCGTCGACCGCGGCGAGGGCGTCGAGTCCTCCGCGCTGCACAAGCTCGGCTGGCACGCCTCCGACACGGCCACCATCGCCTTGCAGGACGTGTTCGTCCCCGAGCAGAACCTGCTCGGCGAGCTCAACGAGGGCTTCAAGCTGATCATGGCCAACTTCCAGTGGGAGCGGCTGGCCATGGCGCTCGGCGCGGTCGGCGCCATGCAGATCGCCTGGGAGCGTACGGCAGAGTTCGCGCGCGAGCGCCAGGCCTTCGGGCGCGCGCTGAGCGCCCACCAGACGATCCGCCACAAGCTCGCCGACATGGCCACCTCCGTCTACACCTGCCGCTGCGTCACCTACGACGCGCTGCGACGCTTCGTCGTAGGCGAGGAGCCGCTCAAGGAGGTCACCATGGCCAAGCTGCTCACCCAACGCGCCTCCTTCGAGCTGATGGACGAGTGCCTGCAGATCCACGGCGGCGCCGGCTACATGCGCGAGTACTGGGTCGAGCGCGCCGCGCGCGACGCGCGCCTGGGGCCGATCGGCGGCGGCTCGGACGAGATCATGCGCGAGATCCTCGGCCGCGTGCTGGCGCTCTGAGCCGCAGGGCGCCGGCGGGCCCGCGCCGCGATCTTGCACGAACTCGTCCAAACTGTGCAAAGCGGCTCATGTCGCACGCGCCTGCTTCCGATAGGGCCACGTGGCCGTCGGACGCCGTACCTGCTTCGCAATTCGCCGCCATCTGCTGGGTGTCGCCGTCTGCGCGACGCTGCTCGCGCTGTGCGTGGCCTGCTGCACGCTCGCCTCGACGGCCCCCGCCTCGCCGCTTGCGCACGGCGCCTCCAGCCGCTCGAGCTCCCCGGC
>DATHJQ010000308.1:0-8951 GCA_035286505.1 Solirubrobacteraceae bacterium
CGAGCGCGCCCGCGCGACCGCGCAGAAGACGCTCGCGAGGCTGCACGCTGAGATCGATCCCGACCACGTGCAGATCGTCACCGACCCGCAGGCGCTCGCGCCCGCGACGTTCGTGGTGGAGGCGGTCGTGGAGGACCACGACGTCAAGGCGAGCCTGCTGGCGGAACTGAACGCGTTGCTCGACTCCCGCGCGATCCTCGCCACGACCACGTCGTCGCTGTCGATCGAGCAGCTCGCGCTTGCGAGCGGGCGACCCGAGCGCTTCCTCGGCCTCCATGTGTTCAATCCGGTCACGAAGATGAAGCTCGTCGAGCTCGTCTTTCCGCGGGCCGCCAGCCAGGACACGCGCAGCCGCGCCCAGGCGCTGTGCGAGGCGTTCGAGAAGACGCCCGTCGAGGTGCCCGACGTGCCGGGCTTCGTCGTCAACCGGCTGTTGTTCCCCTATCTGTTCAACGCGGTGCGGCTGATCGAAGAGACGGGCATGGACCCGCAGGGCGTCGACACGTGCATGCGCCTTGGAGCCGGACATCCGATGGGGCCGCTCGCGCTGCTGGACCTGGTCGGTCTGGACGTCGCCAAGGCGATCGGCGAGACGATCGGTGCGACGATCCCGCCGCGCCTGGAGCAGCTGATCGGCGAGGGCGCGCTCGGACGCAAGAGCGGTCGAGGCTTTCACGGCTACTGACCGCCTCGGCGGCCGGCGAGCGAGGGCCGCGTTTGCTTTGTGAGGATCGGCTCAGACTACTTTTAGCTGGCGTTCATGCTGATCGCGATACTGGTCTTAGCGACATCAAGTCGCACTGCACACCCGCCTCCTCCCAGTGCACGCGTTCCGGCCCGCTTCCCCCCGCGGGCCGGACGTGTTAATGGGCGGACTCGCGTTCAGCTCGCGGCGTCGCCGCGGCCCTCGCCGGTCTGCACCGGCCGGCGCTCGCGGATGCGCACCGCCTCGACACGGTTGTCGCGCACCGACTCGACGCGAATGGAGAAGCCGCTGGCGTTGACCGCGTCGCCGCGTCTGGGCAGCCGGCCCAGCTCGGCGAAGACGAGTCCGCCGATCGAGTTGTAGGCGTCGCTGTCGACGGGCAGGTGCAAGCCGTAGTCGGCGAGATCCGTGACGGCCACGTGGCCGCGCACGAACCAGTCGCCATTGGCCAGCTTGCGCACCTCGCCACCGGCGGGGTCGGTCTCGTCTGTTATCTCGCCGACGACCTCCTCGATGATGTCCTCGACGGAGACGATTCCGACCACGCGTCCGTACTCGTCGACGATCACCGCCATCGAGGTGCGCTGACGCTGCAGGTCGGCAAGCAGGTCGTCGAGCGGCTTGGTCTCGGGCACGATCGGCGCGTCGTGCACGAGCGGCTCGATCGGCGAGTGCGGGCCGTCCTCCATCAGCTGCTGCACGAGCGTGTTCGCGTGCACGATCCCGCGCACCCGGTCGCGGTCGTCGGCCTCGGTCACCACCAGGCGCGTGTGGCCGCTGGACACGCACAGCTGCAGCGCAGCTTCGACATCCTGCGCGGCGTCGACGGTGACGACGGCGGGGATCGGCGTCATCACCTGGCGCGCCTCCTGCTCGTGCAGGTGAAAGACGCCGCTGAGCATGCCCGCCTCGCCGAGGTCTATGTGCCCGCCGGCGTGCGACTCGGCGATCAGGCGCTTGAGCTCGTCGGGTGAGCCGCCGCGGCGCTCCTCGCTCATGTCCACGCCGAGCAGCCGCAGGATGCGGTCGGCGAGGGCTGTGAGCACGACGGTCAGCGGGTGAAACAGGACGCTGAAGGCTTGAAGCGGGCGGGCGACACGCCGGGCGACGGCCTCGGCGCGGTCTATCGCGTAGAACTTCGGCACCATCTCGCCCGCGACGAGCTGCGCGCTGGAGATGATCATGAAGGCGACGATCGCCGCGATCGCGACCGCCGCGCCATGCGCGAGGGCCGTGCCGAGCGCATTTTTGAGGACGTCCGCGAGCGCAGGCTCGCCGACGGCGCCGATGCCGATCGACGTCAGCGTCACGCCGATCTGCACGGCGGAGATGTACTCGTTGATGTTCGCCAGCTGCGTGAGCGCCAGCCGGGCGCCCTTGGCGCCTTCGTCGTGCATCTGCTCGAGCACGGTGCGGCGCGAGCGCACGAGCGCGTACTCGGCGATCACGAAGAACGCGTTGATCGCGACCAGCACGGCCGCGAAGATGATCCCCAGCGCGTTCACTCGGCGACGGTCATCCGTCGGGCGCGTCGGCGCCCCACGCGCGGGCGGCGGCACGCTCGGCGGCAACCGCTCGGCGGGCCCGTCAGGGCCGCGTGACTTCGGGGAAGTTCTTCGTCGTCATTCATTGATTGCCGACACGCCAAAGGTAGCAAGGCGCAGCGTCGGAAGTGAGCGCGCCTCGGTCAATGTTTCTTTGCTCAAAAGAGCGTGTCGAGGCGTCCGGCAAGCGCGAAATCGGCCTCGGTGAGGCCGCCTTCGGAGTGCGTGGAGAGCGTCAGGCGCAGCTTGTTCCAGCCATGCACGAGGATGTCCGGGTGGTGATTGGCGGTCTCGGCCGCCTCAGCGATGCGGTCCACGAGCGCGATCGCGGCGGCGAAGTCGGCGAGCTGCAGATCGCGCACGATCGCATCGCCCTCGCGCCGCCACGGCGAGTCCTGCAGGTGCTGCTCGATCTGCGCCTCGCTGAGTAGTGCCATCCGGTCGGGCGAGCATACCGCGGGCGCGCGGGCGCGCCGAGCCGTCTCGCGCGCGCAAGCTCTTCAGCGGCCCGCACGGTCGGCGTAGAGTCCGAGCCATGCGCATCGTCAGCCTCGTCCCGCACGCGACCGAGCTGCTGTTTGCGCTCGGCCTGGGCGAGGAGGTCGTCGCGGTGACGCACGAGTGCGACCACCCGCCGCAGGCGGCGAAGCTTGCGCAGGTCACGCGCGACGTGCTGCGCGGCGGCCTGAGCGCCGGCGAGATCGACGCGGCCGTGCGCGAGCGCACGCTGGAGGGCGAGGCGATCTACGAGCTCGATCGCCAGGCGCTGGCACGCAGCGAGCCGGACCTGATCGTCACGCAGGAGCTGTGCCCCGTGTGCGCGGTCTCCTACGAGGAGGTTGCGCAGATCGCCAAGGAGCTGCCTAGGAAACCCCGTGTGATCGCGCTGGACCCGAAGACGATCGGCGAGACGCTCGGCGATGTTCGCACGCTGGCCGAGGCGACCGATCGCCGCGACCGCGGGGTCGAGCTGATCGGCGACATCGCCGGACGGATCGACCGCGTCAAGCTCACCGTGCGCGCGCAGCCGCGCGTGCGCGTCGCCGCGATCGAGTGGCTGGACCCCGTGTACGTCGCCGGACACTGGACGCCGCAGATGATCGAGCTGGCGGGCGGCGAGGACGTGCTGGGCCTGCCGGGTCAGCCGTCCGAGGTCGTCTCCTGGGAGCAGGTCGCCGCCGCGCAGCCCGAGGTCATCGTGGTGATGCCCTGCGGCTACGACGCCGAGCGCGCGCGGGAGGAGGCTGCGACGTTCGCCGCCCAGCTCGCCGGCGTCGGCGCCCGGGGGATCGTCGCGGTGAACGCCTCGGCGTACTTCTCGCGCCCCGGCCCACGCCTGATCGACGGCTTGGAGCTGCTTGCGCAGATTTTGCATCCCGAGCGCTTCCCAGGCCCGGTGGCGGCGAGTCAGGCGCTCGTCGTCGAGCGCGCGGGCGTCAGCTGAGCCGCTCAGGCAAAGCCCGAGCCGGAGACCCCTGACGCGACCAGCGCGCCGGCGACGGCCACGGCCGACAGGGCCACGCACGCGAGCAGACCGAACCCCCTGTAGCGATCGCCTGCCGAGCGCAGCGCAAGGCCGGCGAGCACGCCGCCGATCAGTCCGCCGATGTGCGCGCCGACGGAGATGTTCGCGAGCACGAAGCTGAAGATCAGGTTGATCACGATCAACCCTCCGATGCCCGACTCCATTACGCTCAGCCGCCGCGCGCGCAGCTCCACGACCATCGCCCCCATCAGCCCGAACACGGCGCCCGACGCGCCGAGACTCGGGCCGGCGGTGGCGAGCAGTGCGCCGAAGGAGCCGCACAGCAGCGCCGTGAAGTACACGGCCGCGAAGCGGACCGAGCCGATCGCCGGCTCGAGCATCAGGCCGAGCAGATACAGCAGGTACATGTTGAAGCCGATGTGCAGGAAGTTCTCGTGCAGGAAGCCCGCGCTGACCAGCCGCCAGTATTGATGACCGAGATGGATGGCTTCGCGATCGAGAAAGCCTTCGTTGATGACCTTCCCGTGGATGCCGCTGCCGCTGATCGTGAACTGCCCCTGCTCGGAGAGGAACACCCCGACGTTGACGGCGATCAGCGCGTAGGTGACGCGCGGCACGGAGGCCATCTCGCGCAGGCGCATGACCTTGGTGGCCTGTTTGGAGCACTCCGGACAGCGCATGCCGACCGCCGTCGTGGTCATGCAGTCGGGGCAGATCGGTCGGCCACAGTTCGAGCAGGAGACCCCCGTCTCGCGCGAGGGATGGCGGTAGCAGGTGGCCATTTGCTGGCCAGAGCCTAGCTGGGCTCGCTCAGCGCTCGCCGAACAGCTTGGGCGTCTCGTGCGAGAGGTCCTTCAGCGTGCGTTCGGCCGCGGATCGATCGAACGCCGGTATGCGCATGCCAAGCGGACCGGTCGAACTGCGTCCGCGCCGGCGCGCGCGCAGCAGCACGAGCGCCGTGCCGGCGGCGCCGCCGGCGACGATCGCCGCCGCCGGGCGAACCCAGTTGCGGGGATCGCGCATAGCCGACAGCTCCCATGCCTCCAGCTCGTCGGCGGCCAGCTCGGTGATCGTCGTCAGCGTGCCCTCCAAGCGCTTTACGAGGTCCTCGGGCGGCTCGACGGGCGCCAGCGCTTCGCGCAGCAGACCCTCGAAGTTGGGCAGCGTTTCACTCATCGCCGGAAGCCTTGCGGGGATCGCCGACGAGCTCCTCCAGCTGTTTGATCGCGCGATGGATCAGGACCTTGGTCGCGCCATCGGAGCGATCCATCGCCCGCGCGATCTCGCGATTGTCCATACCTAGGGCAAAGCGCATGATCAGCGCCTCGCGCCGGTCGTCGGGGAGCCGTTGCACCCCGTCGAGCACGCGGCTGAGCTCGTCGCGTCCCTCGACCAACTGCTCGGTCGTGTGCAGAGCTGTCAGATTGCTCGACTCGTCGATCGGCGAGGCGGGCTTGCGCGAGCGGTCGCGATAGAGATTGGCGGCGAGGTTGTGCGCGATGCGGATCAACCATGGGCGCAGCGGACGGCCGTTGGACTCTCGCTGCGCGCGCTCGAAGTGGCGGTAGGCCTGCAGAAACGTCTGCTCGGTCAGATCCTCGGCGTCGTGGTGGTCGCCGACGCGGTAGTAGGCGTAGCTGTAGACATCGCGAAGATGCGCGCGATACAGGTCGGAGAACTCCGCGTCGAGCTGCGCCTTTGACTTCTGGCTGGCTGGCTCGGTCACTCATCGCACACCCTATCCTCCGGCCGCAGGTCCCCGTCGATCCTGCCCAGCCGAGCGCGCGGGCGGTCTATGCCGCCCGCGTCTCCTTCTCTTGGGCCGCGCCGGTGGAGCCGGCGGAGATGCGCTCGCGCAGCGGATGCGTCGCGTGTGCGCTTTCGCCGCGCGAACGGTCCGCGCGCGTGGCGAGCGCGGGCGCGGCCTCGCCGCTCGCGCGAACGCCGCCCAGCCACTCCCACTGCAGGCTCACGCACGCCCAGATGCGATCTGTGACAGCAGCAGCGAGCGCGGGCGAGGAGCTGCCGGTCGTCGGGAAGGGCATCGGGCGGCCCACGCGCAGGCGCACCTTTCGCGGGCGAATGCGCCAACCGCGGCGCACGTGCTCTGACCCGAAGACGGCAACGGGGGCCACCGGGACTCCGGTTTCCAGCGCCAGGCGACCGACTCCGCGCCGTGGCGATCCGAGCGAGCCGCGACGCACGCGCGTGCCCTCGGGGAATACGACCACGCAGTCACCGCGCTGGAGAATCGCTCGGGCGGTGTCCATCGCGGCCGCGTCGCCACGACCGCGGTCGACCGGAAAGGCGCCGAGCGCGTTTAGCAGCCATGCCTGCCAGCGCTTTTCGAACAGCTCGCGCTTGGCCATGTAGTAGACCGGCAGGCGTAGGAGCGTGCCGATCACGAACGGGTCCAGGAAGCTGCGGTGGTTCGCGGCCAGCAGCAGCGGGCCCTGCTTGGGCAGGTGCTCGCGACCCACGCGCTGCATGCGCAGGTAGACGAGAAACGCAGGCACGAGGATCGAGCGCAGCGACCAGTAGACGAACGGGTTGACCCCTCGCCTCAACGAGCGCTCGCGAAAGCCGTCGAGGCTCGCGCGTGCAGACGCCGGCGCGGTCAGCCCACCTGGGACGGTGTACGCCTCGTTGTGATCCTGCTCCATGTCTCAAATACACCGCTCGCGACGGCGCCGTTACAGCCGCGCGTGCAGTCCTCTTGGCCGGTCAACCCGGCGCAGGTCAGCTCGTGGGCCGTCCGGCTCTGCGACCGCTCCGAGACGCTCGCCACGCCGCCAGGCGCCCCCATACGGTGCGAGGGGCGCTGGGATCGGCCGCGCGCGGCACACGACCCCGGGCGACGTCCTCACGAACGTCGCATCCGCGCTCGGCGGCGATCACAGCGGCGATGTGCGAGTTCATAGGGCTTCCTCCTGACGCGTCAACTGGGGAGTAGTTGTCTAGGCAACTACACCCTAGCGCACGTCGGGAGCTTCGTCGTCGCCTGGGACTGCATCGTCCGGCCCGAGCGTCTCGGAGCGGCCCCGGCTCCCGCAGGCGGCGACCGCACGACCCACCAGGTCGGCGGCGGCCGCCTGCCGGGGACTGTTACAACCGTCGTTCTTCGTAGGGTTCGCCCACGACTCGGCCCCTGCCTCGCGCAGTCGCCATGTAGATCAGCGACAGAATCACGCCGGCGACGCCGGCAATGATCAGGATCAGGCCGATGGTCGGTCGAGAGACGCCCGAAACATGAAAGGTCACCGCGTAACGCAATATCGCGCCCACGGCGATGAGAAATATTGAAGTACCCAGTGGCATGACTAGATACGACCGCCCCGACGGTAACCGAATCCGCCGCTCGTGAGCAGGATCACCACGGCGACGAGCAGGAGAAGCCACAGCAGAGGGCTGACACCGATTCCGCCGACTATGGCGGCGATGACCAGCACGATCAACAGCAACTCAATAAGTCCCATCTTTACCTCCTAGTCAGCGTGAGCATTGCGCCCACACACATTTCATTACCCCCTCCGTGCCTGCGCAAACTCGATGAGAGCCTCCGACCAGCTCGGGCGACAGAAACATCGGCTCTTCATGGAACTCGCTCGGCCCACCGATGTCGCAGTCTGAACGCGCACGGGTCCCGGGGTTCGCTCCGGGGCGTCGGGTTTCACGAGCAGGCGATTACGAGAGAATTGCCGACCACGGGGAGCGATTTCACCTTCGCCAATCTCTTATCGGTGGCGGCCGGCCGGCGGGTCGGACAGACTGGTCGGACACGCCCGAATCGAAAGCGCGGGCGTGCCAGACCAGTTGGGATCTGCCGATATCGGGCAGACCCTAGGGGAGGGCTTTGCGGCCCTCCGGGGCCTCCGGTAAGAACGCCGAGTGAGGCCCTGAACCTTGCCTACCCGCTCGAGTTAGCACAAAACCCACCGGCCGGCTTCCCCCGCCGGTTCCGACGTGGGCTGCGTTGGGCGCGAGGATTTGTGCGCAGTTTGCGCGAAGCGCCAGCAGCTGGAGGCATAGGGACGGCGAGTCCGGGCAACAGAACTCAGATCGGCGCTGTGCAGAGCCGGACATGACGGGAAGGGGAGATTTCAAATGCCACGCGTGTTGGTGATTGCGGACGGGCCCGAGCGGCAGGTCGTGATGGAGGAGTGGGTGGAACCGGAGCATGTCAGGAGCGACCACTCTGCCGCGCAGCTGATCGAGCGGCTGTCGTGGGGCGTAGAGGACGCTGCAAGGGCCGAGCAGCGCTTGAGGCGCATGGTCGCGCCGAAGCGACTGCGCGAGGGCGCGACGGCACGGTCCTATCTGGAGATCGCGGAGTAGCGTTCCACAGCCGAGGTCAGGGACAGCGACCGGCTGCGACTCTTGGCAGACTGAAGGGCTGGATGCCGGAGTAGCTCAGCTGGTAGAGCACCTGTCTTGTAAACAGGAGGTCAGGGGTTCGAGACCCCTCTCCGGCTTGTCTTGAGAACCCTGCTACGGCGCGGTTTTCGCTTTCCCGCGCTTGCTCGCAAGCGAGCGCTCAGGTCGGTGTCTAATGCAAGTGCGAACAGGGCAGGGAGCCGCTGAGGCGACGAGCCCAGCCGTGCTTGAATCGTTGCCGTGCCCCTGAACGTCGATAGCGGCCGCGCGTTGCGGACGCCAGGTGAGCTTCGCGCGCTCGTCGAGGCGGTCCGCGACGCGCCCGCAAGCGAGCCTGAGACCGACAGCGTTGAGTGGAAGGGCAGCTGGGACCTCGCCGATGCAGGCCACCGGTTTGAGACGGGCAAGCACATCCTCGGATTCGGGAACCGTAGTGTCGTCGCGGCCGCTCGGACGTTCGAGGGCTGCGCCTACCTGCTCGCGGGCGTCGAGCCGGGGAAGCTCGTCGGCACGGCCATACTCGACCCGGCCGACATCGACAACTATCTGAGCAAATACGTGCTCCCAGGCCAGCCGCGCTGGCACCCGTCGTACGTCACCGTTGAGGGCCAGCAGGTGCTCGTCATCACCGTCGAGGCGCCCCGTGATGGTGATCCGATCTGCACGCTGCAGCGGGCTTACGAGGGGGCGGAGCCGGGTCGCATCTTCATCCGACGGCACGGCAAGACGTTGGAGGCCACGCCGGCCGAGGTGAGAGCGCTCGAAGCCCGGTTGCGAAACGAGCGCCCGAGGGTCGAGCTGTCGCTCACGCGCACCAACTCGTCGCCCCTTCGGGCGGTCG
>DATHJQ010000309.1:0-4253 GCA_035286505.1 Solirubrobacteraceae bacterium
AGCCGCCGCGGGCGATCGCACTGACGCACATCCATCTCGACCACGCCGGCTCCGCGGGCACGCTCGCGCGCCGCTTTCCCGAGGCCGAGGTGTGGGTGCACGAGCGCGGCGCGCCGCATTTGGTCGACCCGCGCAAGCTGCTCGACAGCGCTGGACGCCTCTATGGAGATCAGATGCAGCGGCTGTGGGGCGAGGTGCTGGCGGTGCCGGCCGGGCGCCTTCGCGTGCTGCACGGCGGCGAGCGGCTGGGGCCCTTCCGCGTGGCCTACACGCCCGGCCATGCCTCCCACCACGTCTCCTACCTGCACGAGCCGAGCGGACGCGCGTTCACCGGCGACGTCGCAGGCGTGCGCATCGGCGCGGGACGCGTGCTCGCGCCGACGCCGCCTCCGGATATCGACCTGCAGGCGTGGCGCGCGTCGATCGACGTGATCGAAGCCTGGCGCCCGCGGAGCCTCGCGGTGACGCACTTCGGCGGCTTCGACGACGTCGCCGAGCACCTGGCCGCGCTGCGCGCCCATCTGGATGAGGTCGAGGCGTGGGCCGCCGAGGGCGACGAGGCGAGCTTCATCGCACACCTGCGCGCCCGCGCGGGTGTCGGGGGCGGCGAGGGCTCGCCGCCGGGCGAGACGGCCGGCGCCTACGTGCAGGCGCTGCCGGCCGAGCAGAGCTTTGCGGGGCTGACGCGCTACCTGCGAAAGCGCGAGTCGGGCTGAGCGCCGGCGCGTCCGCGCCAGTGACCCGAAGTGACGGCCGCGGGCGGCGAGCGTCTAGGGTGCGCTCGGTATGGACGCGATCGACGAGCTGCTCGCCAACAACGGGGCCTTCGCGGGCTCGCTGCCGACACAGCACCTGAACGTCCGCCCGCGCCGGCGCCTGGCGATCGTCACGTGCATGGACTCGCGCCTGGACGTGTTCGCGGCGCTCGGGCTAAAGGACGGCGAGGCGCACATCCTGCGCAACGCGGGCGGCGTGATCACCGATGACGTGATCCGCTCGCTGGCCGTCTCTCAGCGCCGGCTGGGCACGCGCGAGGTGATGCTCATCCATCACACCGACTGCGGGATGCTGGCGCTCACAGACGACGGCTTTCGCGCCGAGCTGCAGGAGGCGACGGGTGTCGCGCCGGCTTTCGCGATCGAGTCCTTCGGCGATCTGGACGCGGACGTGCGCCAGTCGATCCTGCGCGTACGCCGCTCGGCGTTCGTGCCCCACCGCGAGGTCGTGCGCGGCTTCGTCTACGACGTCGACTCGCACCGCCTGCGCGAGGTCGAGGCGGCGGAGCGGGGATAGGCTGCGCCGGGCATGAGCGACGCCGACCCGTTGGCCGGGCTGCCCGATTACGCGAGCTTTCAGTATGGGATCTACGCGGGCGGGCTGAGCGATCAGAGGCCCGAGCTGCCGATCTCCGCGTACCAGCTGCAGGAGCGCGCGCGCGAGAAGCTGAGCGCGGAGGCCTACGGCTACGTCGCCGGGGGCGCTGGCTCGGAGCGCACGATGCAGGCCAACCTCGATGCTTTCGAGGGCTGGCGGATCGTGCCGCGGATGCTGCGCGACGTCTCGCAGCGCGACCTGGCGACGTCGGTGCTGAAAACGGCGATGCCGGCGCCGCTGATGCTCGCGCCGGTGGGCGTGCAGACGATCGTCCACCCCGACGCCGAGCTCGCCGCCGCGCGCGCCGCGGCCACGCTGGGCCTGCCGTTCATCCTCAGCACCGCCGCCTCGCACTCGATCGAGCAGGTAGCCGAGGCGATGGGGGAGAGCAGCCGCTGGTATCAGCTGTACTGGCCGCGCGAGCGCGAGCTGGCGGCGAGCTTCGTGCGGCGCGCCGAGCGCGCCGGCTACGGCGCGATCGTGCTGACGCTGGACACGTGGTTCCTCGGCTGGCGCCCGCGCGACCTCGCGAACGCCTACCTGCCGTTTTTGAAAGGGGAGGGGGTGGCCAACTACTTCAGCGACCCGGTGTTTCGCGCCGCGCTCGAGAAGCCTCCCGAGGACGATCCGGGACCGGCGATCGGCCACTGGGCCTACCAGTTCGCCAACCCGACGGTCACGTGGGCGGACCTGAAGTGGCTGCGCGAGCAGACGAGCCTGCCGATCGTGCTCAAGGGCATCGTCCACGCCGAGGACGCCAGGCGCGCGGTCGACGCGGGCGTCGACGGTCTGCTCGTGTCAAACCACGGCGGGCGCCAGGTGGACGGATCGCTCGGCGCGCTGGACGCGCTGCCCTCGATTCGCGACGCCGTGCCGGAAGAGCTGGCGCTGCTGTTCGACAGCGGCGTGCGCACGGGCGCGGACGTGTTCAAGGCGCTCGCGCTGGGCGCCGACGCCGTGTGCATCGGGCGCCCCTATGTGTGGGGGCTGGCGCTCGACGGGCAGGCGGGAGTCGAGCACGTGCTGCGCTGCCTGCTGGGCGAGCTCGACCTCACGCTGGCGCTCAGCGGGTACACGACGCTCGCGCAGCTCACCGGCGAGGCGCTCGTACGCGCGGACTGAAGCGCTCGAACGATCCGAGGCTCGCCGTATGGTCCGGGCGATGGCGACGATCGTGTCGATCTGGCTTGCTTTGGTGCTCGCGCTGACGGCGGCGCTGAAGGCCCGACGCCCGGCGCGCGCGGCCGCGGCGCTGGCGACGTACGGGATCCTCGCCGCCCCGCTGCAAAGCGCAGCGCTCTGGACGCTCGTGGCGATCGAGGCTGCGCTGGCGGTGGCGCTGTGCGCGAGCGCGAGCTGGGCTGCGGCCGCCGCCGCGGGACTGTTCGCGGCGTTCACGATCGCAACCGCCGCGGCGCTGGTCGCCGGGCGAGCGGGTCGGCCGTGCGCCTGTTTCGGGGGCACCGCTCGGCTGTCATGGACCTCGCCGGCGCGCGCGGCGGCGCTGTCACTCGTGGCCACGGCGATTGCGCTCGGGATCCTGCCGAGCGCGCCGTCGGGCTATGACCGCTGGCTGACGCTCACGCTGTCGCTGGCGCTCACGGCCATGGCCGGACTGGCGGTTGCGATCCTCGCGCTCGCGCGCGAGGTCGGCGTGCTGCGCTTGTCCGCCGGCTCGCGCGGCGCGCTGGAGATCCCCGAGGAGGGACCACCCCTCGGCGCGAGGCAGTCGTGGGCACCGGCCGTGCCTGCCGGCCCGGCCACGGCGCTGGGCCTGGCCGTGTTCACCTCCGACGGCTGTCCGCTGTGCGCAATGGTGGCGCCCGCGGTGCAGCACGTCGCCGCGGACCCGCTGCTGGCGGTGCGGATCTTCGACGAGCACGCCGACGCGCCGGTGTGGCGGGCGGCCGGGGTGCCCGGCAGCCCCTACGCGGTCGCGCTGAGCGCCGACGGCGTGGCGCTGGCGAAGGGCACGTTCAACAGCCTCGGCCAGCTGGAAAGCGTGCTGGCGACGGCGCGCGTTCGTCAACCGGGAATGGCGCTTGCCGCCTGAGCGGCTGAAGGGCGAGGAAGGGCGCGCGGGGCAGCCCGGCGACGCGGGCTCGGCGGGCGAGCACAGCCAGCGCGAGCACTTCGCCGACGCCGTGCTGCGCCACAGCAGCCGCCGCGGCTTTCTGGAGTGGGCGGGCGCCGCGATCGTCTCGCTGGCGGGCGCGCGCACGGTCACTCGGGCGGTGCTTCCCGACGAGGCCGACGCCTATACGAACTTCTGCGGTCACACGTACACGACGGGCAACTGCCCGCATCCGACGGGGCTGCCGCGCGTGGACCGCCACGACCTCCCGCTGCGCGCCTGGGACGGCCATCCGGTCGACGACCTCGGACGTCCGGTCGACGCACGCGGCTACCCGGTCGACGAGCAGGGACAGGTGCTGCGCGAACCCGGAGGCGCGCCCCTTGCGCCGGCGCCGCGCTCGAAGGTCTGCCCAGCGGCGGGGAAGGCGCATGGGCTGGCGCTGAGCAACGACGGCTCCTGGTATCGCTGCTGCGGCGGGCGCGTGCGCAGGCTGATGGACTGCTGCGGCCACACGGGCGTGCGCATCAACGGCGACGAAGCGCTGGTCGGCTACTGCTACCCGGGGCGGCGCGTGTTCTGCGTGCAGTACTACGACACGATGGTTCCGTGCTGAGCGGCGTCGCGGTGTGCGCGGCGATCACCGCGGCGGTCGCCGGCGTCGCGGGCGCCTGGTCGCCGTGCGGATTCTCGATGGTCGAGACGATCGGCAGCGCGCTCGGCGACGCGCGACATACGGCGACGCGGCTGGCCAGCGTGACCTTCGCGCTGGGCACGCTGCTCGGCGGCGTGACGACGTTCGGCG
>DATHJQ010000310.1:0-2384 GCA_035286505.1 Solirubrobacteraceae bacterium
TGACGAACGCTTGGATTACGAGCGTGTCGATCGGGTCTTCGCGGGCGCCGAGCCGGCGCGCGAGCCGTGGGGGCGCCCGCTGGCGGCGGCGCGCACCGCTGCGGCGGCGCTGGCGCAGGCTCGCGAGCGGCGTGGCGCGCTGGCCGTGGACTCCGAGGAGCCCGAGTTCATCTTCGACGAGCACGGCGAGATCGCGGAGATCCGTGCGCGCACGCAAAGCGAGTCCCATCGGCTGATCGAGCACCTGATGATCGCCGTCAACGAGGCGGTCGCCGCATTGCTGGCGCGCCAGCGTGTGCCGTGCCTGTATCGCGTGCACGAGCGCCCCGAGCAGGAGCGCGTGGAGCGCCTGGTCGCCCAGCTCGCGTCGCTGGACGTGCCCACGCCGCCGCTGCCCGAGCGCATGTCCTCCTCGCAGGCGAGCGAGCTGCTGGGTGTGATCTCACAGGGCGTGGAGGAGCACGTGCGCCGCACCGGCCGCGGCGGGCGGGCGCTCAACGCGCTGATTCTGCGCTCGCTCAAGCAGGCCTACTACACGCCGAAGAACCTCGGGCACGCGGGGCTGCGCTCGCGCAGCTACTGCCATTTCACGTCGCCGATCCGTCGCTATCCCGACCTCGTCTGCCACCGGGCGCTGCTGTCGGCCGTCGGCGGGGAAGAGCGCGCTCCGCGGCGCGGCGAGCTGCCCGAGCTGGGGGAGTGGACATCCGAACGCGAGCGCGAGGCGATGAAGATCGAGCGTGACGCCGACGACGTCGCCGCTTGCCTGCACCTCGAGCGAAGGCTCTACGAGGATGGTTGGGAGCAGGAGTTCTCAGGCGAAGTCGTCGGGTTGATCTCCGCCGGCGCGTTCGTGGCGTTCGGCCGTGTGCCCGCCGACGGCGGCTCCGGTGAAGCCGCCGAGGCGGGCGAGCGGCACGCCGGCGAGCCGGTGTATGAGGGAATGCTGGCGGTGCGCAACATGCACACGCCGTCGGGCGAGCGCGACTGGTGGGAGATCAACGAGCAGGGGACGATCCTGCGCGGCGAGCGAACCGGCACGACGCTGCGCCTGGGCGACGCGGTCGTCGTGCGCGTGTCGCGCGTGGACGCGTCGCGCGGGCGCGTGGATCTGCTGCCGCTGGTGGAGCAGGGCGCGGGCGGCTAGGCTCGTCAGGCGATGGCGAAAGGCAAAGGCAAGCGCAAGATCGGCGCTGGCGATGTGGCGTCCAACCGCTACGCGTCTCACCGCTACGAGCTGCTGGAGCGGCTGGAGTGCGGCATCGCGCTGGAGGGCACCGAGGTCAAGGCGCTGCGCCAGTCCGGCGCGCAGCTGAAGGACGGCTATGCGGCCATGCGCGACGGCGAGCTGTGGCTGCACTCGGTGCACATACCGCCGTATGCGCCGGCCTCGCGCGAGAACCACGATCCCGAGCGCCCGCGCAAGCTGCTGGCGCATCGGCGCGAGCTCGACCGCATCGCGGCTCGCGCGGCAGAGCGCGGGCTCACCTTGGTACCCACGCGCATCTACTTCTCCGGCGCGCACGCCAAGGCCGAGATCGCCCTTGCGCGGGGCAAGGACCTGTACGACAAGCGCCAGACGCTGCGCGAGCGCGAGACCAAGCGCGACATGGAACGGGCCACCGGTCAGAGATCGGCCAGCGAAGCGCGACGCTAGGGCGCGTACCCGACGGGCCCGGATTGGGCGCGGGGATGGAGCGCGGACCGGGATGGAACGCAGACAGCGTCGACCGGCAGCGCTCTAGAAGTAGTGCGCGAAGTCGTGCCCGGAGGCATAGTGCACGTAGGAGGCCTCCATGCCGACGACGAGCGCCACGATCAGGCCGATGTAGACGACGCTGACGAGCAGCCGATTGCGCGGTGACACGCGGTAGTAGGCCGCCTGCTCGAGCGAACGTGTCTTGCGCTGCTTCCAGCGTCGCCACGTCTCCAGGCCGCCGAATATGACGATGATCAGGAGGATCGGATTCGGCCGCCAGAGCTCCAGCGCGACCAGCGCGCCGAAGCCGAGAAACCACATCGACGGCGCCATCGCGGCCATCGCACGCCCGCCGTCGAGTGGGACGACCGGCAGCAGGTTGAACAGGTTCAAGAAGAAGCCGATGTAGGCGAGCGCGAGCAGAAGCGGGCTGCCGAGGATCGCGCCGGCGACAGCCACAGCCGCCGCGCCGAGGCTGCCGAGGATCGGTCCGGCCAGGCCCACGCGCGCCTCGGCGAGCGCGTTGTCGCCCAGCGACTTGGAGAAGATCGCCGCTCCGAGAAAGGGGATGAACATCGGCGCGCTCGCCTTGATGCCCTCGCGGCGCAGGGCGAGGACGTGGCCCATCTCGTGAACGAACATCAGCACGACGAAGCCGACCGCGAGCGGCCAGCCGACGAACAGG
>DATHJQ010000311.1:0-5222 GCA_035286505.1 Solirubrobacteraceae bacterium
AGCGGAGAGGGCGTCGGCGTGTCGCGCCGCCTGGAGGACAAGGAGCGCGACCGGCTGCGCCGGCAGACCTCCAAACTGGAGATCGGCGGCGGCGGCGTGATCGTGCGCACGGCCGCGCACGGCGCCAAGCGCGAGGACTTCGAGCGCGAGCTGAAGTACCTGCACAAGCTGCACGAGGTGCTGGAGAAACGAGTGGAGGAGACGACGGCGCCGGATCTGGTCTTTCAGGAGGCCGACCTGTCTGTGCGCGTGGTCCGCGACATCTTCTCCGCGCACTTCGAGCGCGCGATCGTCGACGACGAGCAGCAGTACCGAAGGCTGGTCTCGTTCTTCACGCGCACCGCTCCCGAGCTCGTCGAGCGCGTCGAGCTGTGGCAGCAGGAGGAGCCGCTTTATGAGGCCTACGGCGTGGACAAGGCGATCGACGGACTGCTCTCGCGCCGCGTCGACCTGCCCAGCGGCGGCTATTTGATCATCGACTACGCCGAGGCCCTGACGGTGATCGACGTCAACTCCGGGTCGTTCATCGGCCGCGGCAAGGGGGCCGGGCTGGAGGACACGATCACCAAGACCAACCTCGAGGCGGCCGAGGAGGTCGTCAACCAGCTGCGCCTGCGCGACATCGGCGGGATCATCGTGATCGACTTCATCGACATGGCCCGCGCTCGCAACCGCGACGCGGTGATGAAGGTGCTGCGAAAGACGCTCGACGAGGACCGCACGAAGACGTTCACCGCGGAGATCTCAAAGCTCGGGCTGGTCGAGATGACCCGCCAGAACGTGACGGAGGGCGTGCGCGAGATCATGAGCCGCCCGTGTCCGACGTGCGAGGGCGAGGGCGTGATCCGCTCGGAGGAGACGATCGCCATCGAGTTCGAGCGCCGCCTGCGCGACATCGCCGTGGAGAACCCCGACGTCGACGCGTTCCTCGTGCAGATCAACCCGCGGGTGACGGCCGAGTTCACCGGCCACGGCTCGCGCGTGCTGCACGCGCTGGAGGCGCAGACCGGCAAGTCGTTCTTGTTCGAGGGCTCCGAAGGTCTGGCGCTCGACCACTTCGCGATCACCTACCAGGGCACGCGCGAGGAGGTGGAGGAGCGCGCGCTGCCGTTTCGCCAAGGCGACGAGGTGCTCGTGGAGATCGTCGAGCCGCACATGTACGACGTCGACGACGCGGTGGCGAAAATCGACGGCTACATCATCTCGATCGCGGGAGCCGCCGCACACGTGGGAAGCAAGCGCATGGTGCGCATCGATCAGGTCGGGCGCACCGCGGCCAGCGCGCTGCTGCTCGACGAGGCCGGCGAGGTCGTGCTCGCGCCGGCACGCCCGACGGCCGCGCGCAACGGACGCTCGGTTCGCCGTCCTTCGTCCTCGGCAGAGGGCGGACGGGCGGGCGAACGGGCGCGATCGCGCGCCCGCGGGCGCCGCGCGCCTGCCGACAGCGAGGACGCCGACGTTCGCCGCGAAGCCGGCCTGCACGAGTCCGCGACGGCGATCGACTCCGAGCCCGAGGAGGCGCCCGCGACCGACGCAGATCGGCAGGAGCCCTCGGGCGACGCACGCGATCGCTCCGGCGAGCACCCGCAGGAGGCCGACGGCAAGCCTCAGGGCGACGGCCCTGACGATGGCCTACAATCCAAGCCTCGGCGTCGTGGCCGCAGGGGCGGGCGACGCCGTTCGGCTGCCAAGGCCAAGGCGACCCCGGAATAGAGCCCAGATATGTACGCGATCGTCAAGACAGGTGGCAAGCAGTACCGCGTCGAGCGCGGCCAGCGCCTGCTGGTCGAGCGCCTTGCGGTGAAGGAGGGCGCCGACGTGGCGCTCGAGCCGATCCTCTATCGCTCCGACGAGCCCGTCTTCGACAGGGCCGGCCTGGAGTCGGTGAAGGTCACGGCGAAGGTCGTCGCGCACGTCCGCGGCGAGAAGCTGCGCGTGTTCAAGTTCAAGCCCAAGCGCGGCTACAAGCGCCGCACCGGCCACCGCCAGGACCTGACGCAGATCGAGGTGACCGACATCACGCAGGGCAAAGCCAAAGCGGCGGCCGCGAAAACGACCCCGGAGAAACCGGCCGCGGCCAAAGCGCCGGCGGCCAAAGCGCCCGCCGACAAACCGGCCGCCGACAAAGCCGCGGCCAAAGCGCCTGCCAAACGCAAAGCCAAAACGGCCGCCAAAGCCCAGGGTGGCGCCAAAGCGGGCAAAGCTTCCAAAGTGAAGGAGAAGCCGGCAGATGGCTCATAAGAAGGGACTCGGCTCCAGCCGCAACGGCCGCGACTCAAACGCGCAGCGCCTCGGCGTCAAGACGTTCGCCGGGCAGGCCGTGACCGGCGGCGAGATCATCGTGCGCCAGCGCGGAACGCGCTTCAGGCCGGGCGACGGCGTCGGCATCGGCAAGGACGACACGCTGTACGCGCGCACCGCGGGCACCGTGCAGTTCACCACGGGCCGCCGCGGGCGCACTGTCAGCGTGCTGCCCGCCGACTCCTAGGGGAGACGAGCAATGGACCCACGGCGCGCCGCCGGACTGCTCGCAGCCGGTCGCGCTGCGCTCGGGGCGGCGATCCTCGTCGCGCCCGAGGCCGTGACCTCGCGCTGGCTGGGCGAGCAGGCATCGCACCCGGTGGTGCGCTATCTCGCGCGCTCGCTCGGTGCGCGTGACCTGGCGCTCGGCGTGCTCGCGCTGCGGACGCTTGACGATTCGCGCGCGGCGGCGCAGGTGCAGGGCGCGTGCGCGGTGGCCGACTCGGTCGACGCGCTGGCGACGGTCGCCGCGCGCGCTGAGCTGCCGCCGGTGGGCGCCCTCGGCACGGTCGCCGTGGCCGGCGCAGCGGCCGTTGCCGGCTTCTACTTGTCTCGCGCGCTCGCCGACGCCTGACCGTCGCTACCCCTGCTGCGCAGTGGGCCGCACGAGGATCTCGTTGACGTCGACGTGCGGCGCTGGGAGATCGCGTAGATCACCGCGCGCGCGATGTCGTCGTCGTGCAGCGCGTCGGTGGGACGGTTGTCGAAGAACGGCGTGTCGACCATCCCCGGCTCGATCAGCGTTACACGGATGCCCGTGCCGTGCAGGTCCTGGCGAGCCGCCTCGCCCATCGCGGTTACGGCGTGCTTGGTGCACGAGTACATCGAGCCCGGCAGCGCCCGGCGACCGGCGACGCTGGAGGTGAGCAGCAGATGCCCGGCGGACTGCGTCAGCGCGGGAATCGTCGCGCGCAGCGTCAGCGCCGCGCCGTAGACGTTCGTCAGCACCATCTCGCGCCAGTGCTCGGGCGTGTCGTTGAGAAATCCGCGCGGGCCGCCGAAGCCGGCGTTGGCGAATGCGGCGTCGATCTCGCCGTAGGCGTCGAGCGCGCTTGCCACGAGCCGCTGCTGCGCATCCCAGTCGGTCACGTCGCACGGCGCCGCAAGCGCCCGCTCCGGCCCGCCCAGCTCGTCGGCGAGACCCTCCAGGCGCTCGCGCGAGCGTGCGGCGAGCACCACGCGCCACCCGGCGGCGGCGGCGTGGCGGGCGGTGGCCGCGCCGATGCCAGAGGAGGCGCCGGTGATCAACAGGACGCGGTCGCTGGGGGCTGCGTAAGTGGCGCTCATCTTCTGTCGGCTCCTTGCTCGGTGTCGGTCGTGGGTCCCATCTAGCCACATCCGAGCCCCGGCCGCACGACCGCCTGCTGTCACGATGGGCGGCGATGCTGCACGATCGCGCGAGGATCCATGTCCAGGCAGGCGCCGGCGGCGACGGCTGCACGAGCTTTCGCCGCGAAGCGCACGTGCCGCGCGGCGGCCCCGACGGCGGGGACGGCGGCCGTGGCGGAGCGGTTGTGCTCGTATGCGACG
Organism: Solirubrobacteraceae bacterium; assembly: GCA_035286505.1. Lineage (GTDB taxonomy): Bacteria > Actinomycetota > Thermoleophilia > Solirubrobacterales > Solirubrobacteraceae > Palsa-744. The sequence goes on from DATHJQ010000311.1 coordinate 3,832, forward strand.
ACTCGCTGCGCGACCTGCAGAGCTTCAAGCGCAAGTCCCATCACCACGCCGGACGGGGCGGACACGGCGAGGGAGCGCAGCGACACGGCGCCGACGGCGAGACGCTGGTCATCGCCGTGCCTCCCGGCACACAGGTCGCGGCGGCGCAGGAGGAGGCCGGAGACCTCGCCGGACGTAGCTGGGAACTGCTCGCGCATGGCCAGCGCGCGACGGTCGCACGCGGCGGCTCAGGGGGCAAGGGCAACAAGCGTTTCGCAACGCCCACGCGCCAGGCGCCGCGCTTCGCCGAGCGCGGGCTCGCCGGAGAGGAGGGTTGGCTGGAGCTGCGGCTGAAGCTGCTCGCCGACGTGGGGCTCGTCGGCCTGCCCAACGCCGGCAAGTCCTCGCTGCTGGCGCGGCTGACCCGGGCGGCGCCGAAGGTCGCCGACTATCCCTTCACGACGCTCTCGCCAGTGCTGGGCGTGCTCGAAGGCGATGACCGCCAGCTCGTGCTCGCGGACATCCCGGGGCTGATCGAGGGCGCCAGCGAGGGCGCCGGCCTGGGTCACGACTTCCTCGCGCATGTCGAGCGCACGCGCCTGCTCGTGCACGTGCTGGACATCGTGCCGGAGCTGTCGGGTGGCGCCGACACGGCGACCAACCATGCGACGATCGAGCGCGAGCTGGCCGCGCACGACCAACGTCTCGCCACGCTGCCGCGCGTGCTCGCGCTGTCCAAGTGCGACCTCGTCGACGAGCGCCGCGTGCTGGAGGCGGTGCGGCTGTGGCGCGAGCGCATGGGGGAGGAGGTCGCGGTGATCGCGACGTCCAGCGCGACCGGAGCCGGTGTGAGCGAGCTCGCGAGCGAGCTGCTGCAGCGTGTCCCGGCGGTCGACTCCGCGGCGTCTGACGGTGCGCGTGGCGTGCCCGCGGAGGCGAGGATCACGGCGGGCGGCGACGGGGGGGAGCTGGCGGAGCACATGGTCTTGCGACCGGTCGCCGACAGCGGGTTCAGCGTGCAGCGCCTCGGGCCACGGTCGTTTGCCGTGCGCGGGCGCGGAATCGAGCGCCTGCTGGCGCGTTACGACATGGACAACGAGGACGCCATGGCCTACTTCGAGGACCGGCTGCGCCGGATCGGCGTGCTCAGGGCGCTGCAGGCCGAGGGGTTCTCGCCAGGAGACGAGATCGAGATCGCCGGCGTGACGTTCGAGCTCGATCCGGGCACTCCCGCGTAGAAACAACTTATAAGTTATAATTATTAGGATGTTCGAGCCATCCTCACTACTCAGGTACGCCCGTCGTGAGGCCGGTTTCACCCAAGCGGAGCTGGCTCGCCGGATAGGGATCAGCCAGGCGGCGGTGGCCAAGCTGGAGCGACCGCGGGCCAACCCGACGATCGCAACGCTCGA
>DATHJQ010000312.1:0-2645 GCA_035286505.1 Solirubrobacteraceae bacterium
AGCTTCGCGCCGCGGATGATTTCTACCAGCAGCAGCTGCACGAGAGGGCCGCTTCGACCCCAGCTCGATATCGCGCGGGGGTCAGCCGGCGCGCTCGGCGGAGGCCAGCCCGCGGCGCGCCCACAGCGACATCATGGCGGCGCCGGCCGCGAGCAGGCCGAAGGAGAGCGCCAGCTTGACGGGCGAGCCGGCGAGCAGGCCGCGTGCGGCCTCCAGCGCGGCCGTCGCGGGGTTGTAGCGGGCGACGGCGTGGATCCAGCCGCTGAGCAGGTGCAGTGGGACGTAGACCGGCGCGAGGAACAGCACGACGAAGACCGGCATCTGGATCAGCGCGCCGGCCTGCTCGGTGCGCAGGAACATCGCCACGCCACAGGCCCACAGCGCGGCGACCAAGTTCATCATCAGGCCGAGCCCGACGAGCCCGACCAGTTCGACGCCGCCGCCGACGACGTCCATCCCGGCGATCAGCGCCGCGACCGTGATCACGACGGCCGTGATCAGCCAGCGTCCGAGCGCGCCGAGCGCGTAGCCGGCGATGATGCCGCTGCGCAGGGGCGCGCACAGCAGCAGGCGCCGGGCAAAGCCCGAGTCGAAGTCGCGCGCGATGGCAAAGCCCGTGAACACGCCGCCGAAGGCAGCCGACTGCAGGAACACGAAGGCGAACTGGAACGCCGTGTAGCCCGGCTTGTAGTCGAAGTTGGGGACGTCTGATATGCGCGACAGGCCGCCCGCGAAGGCGGCCAGGAAGAACAGCGGAAAGATCAGCGAGGGCAGCAGGATGGCCGGGCTGACCAGCGTGTTGTGCAGCGAGCGCCAGGCGACGCCGCGCGCCACGAAGTAGAAGCGCTTCACGTGCGCACCAGCCGGTTCTTCATCGCGGCGCCGGCGAACGACAGCGTGATCACGCTGAGAGCCAGCGCGAAACCGAAGCCGAGCGCCAGCGCCTCGCCGTCCCAGCCGGTGATGATCAGGCTGCGTACGCCCTCGATCAGATAGGAGACGGGGTTGTACGTGGCGACCTCGCGAAACCAGTCGGCCTTGATCAGGTCGCGTGGCAGGCTCGACGAGCTGAGGAAGACCGTGACGAACAGCAGCGGGAAGAAGCCCTGCACGGCTTCGCCCGAGCCCAGGCGCAAGGCCAGCAGCGCGCCGAGCCCGGCGAAGCCGAAGGCGATCACGATCGACAGCGCGAGCAGCACGAGCGCGCCGAAGAAGCCGCTGGCGATGCCAACGCCGCTGGCGATGCCGACCAAGAGGTAGACGAGCGACTGCACGCAGGCGACGACGACCGCCCCGCCCAGCTGGCCGGCCAGCAGCGCCGAGCCGCGCAGCGGCGTGAGCGCGAGCCGGTCGAAGAAGCCCGACTGGATGTCGCGCGCGAGGTCCGTGCCGGCGGTGATGGCGACGAACAGGGCGCCCTGGATGAACGGCACGGCGAGTGCGAAGTCGCGGTAGCTGACATCGGGAAAGCCGGGGATCCTGCGCGCGGCGCCGAGCGCGCTGCCGTTGATCGCGAACAGGATCAGCGGGAAGACGAGCGGGAAGACGAGCAGCGCGCGCTGGCGAAGCGTGCGCAACATCGAGCGGCGCGCGATCGCGCCGACCTGCTCGAACAGGCGCGGGGCCGCCAGCGGTACGCTCCCCACGCTGCCGCCGGCGCCCGCGGCGGCGGGACCGCTACTGCTCATCCTCGACCTCGCCGGCCCCCTCGAGCTTGCGCCCGGTCTTGGCGAGGAAGACGTCGTCGAGCGATGGTTGGTGCAGCTGCAGCGACGCCACCTTGAGGCTCGCCTGGTCGAGCGCGCGCACGATCTCGGCGAGCGCCAGCGCGCCGTCGGGCAGCTGCACGCTGACGGCGCCCGTCGCGGCGCCGTCGCGCGCGACCTCGCCGAAGCGCGTCAACTGCTCGGCCAAAGCGTCCCGAGCCGCTGGGTCGTCGGGCACGACCTCGACGCTGGGATTGCCGATCTCGCCCTTGAGCTGCTTGGGCGTGCCCTCGGCGACGATCCTGCCGTGGTCGATGATGCCGACGCGGTCGGCCAGCGCGTCGGCCTCCTCCAGGTACTGCGTCGTCAGGAACACGGTCATGCCCTCGTCGCGGGCCAGGCGCGCGACCTCCGCCCACAGGGCGCTGCGGCTCTGCAGGTCAAGGCCCGTCGTGGGCTCGTCGAGGAACAGGATGCGCGGGCGGTGCACGAGCGCCAGCGCGAGGTCCAGGCGGCGCTTCATGCCGCCCGAGTAGCCGCCGACGCGGCGATCGGCCGCTTCGGTCAGCCCGACGCGCTCGAGCAGCTCCTGCGCGCGCCGCGCCCGTTCTGCCTTGGGCATTCCCTGCAGCGTGGCCTGCAGCGTCAGGTGCTCGCGCGCGGTGAGGATCGCGTCGAGCGCGGCCTCCTGCAGCGCGGCGCCGATCGACGCGCGCACGTGCGCGCCGTCGCGCACGATGTCATAGCCGCCGACGCTCGCGCGACCGCTGGTCGGCGGCAGCAGCGTCGTGAGCATCAGCACAGTCGTCGACTTCCCCGCGCCGTTCGGGCCGAGGAAGCCGTAGATCTCCCCCGGCGCGACCGCGAGATCGATCTCGTCCACGGCGCGAGGCCCTTTCTTGAACTCCCGAACCAGCCCTTCGGCCTCGATCGCGAAAG